>JAICJP010000194.1 GCA_025928375.1 Candidatus Sulfotelmatobacter sp. | reverse complement strand
GTAAATTAGCGGGCACACGAACCGGCAGCTCTTCCACTCCGGCGGTAAGTTCCAGATAAGCTTTCAGGTTTGATCGCAACATTATGTCAGCGAGCTTGATAGGTCTGCGTGGCGGACTCAGGCGGGAGTATGTGCGTGGGGCAATTCCCCCACGCAGCAGAAAAATCTTGAACAGGGGGTTGACAGCTACCCTATAATGCGGCACCGCGTGAATGGCAATCGGGTAAAGACCCTAGCGTGGTATAGGAGAAAAAACCCATGAAACGTACGATCAGGATTGCTGTCCTGATGGTAGGACTAGTGGGCACATTCATCGCAGCTGCCGTCCAACAGGTTCCCGCCGCGGACGGCGGCCCGCTGCTTCTGTGCCCACCCTCTTCAAAAACCTGCAGAACAACTCCTGCTCGGCCAGTAGAACCCAGACAGGACGCAACCACAAGGTAACGAAAGTAACGTGCAGTAACTGTCATTTCGGCCGAACACCAGGGCTTGCAATCTTCGGGCTGGCGGACCAAATAATCCGCGCAGCCCTTATTTTTTAGTAAAGAGCAATGAGCGATGAGCAATGACCGGTGAGCGATGAGTAATCAGCCATGAGCTTTGCACCACGAAGTGGACGGTTTTTGCTCTTCTGCTCGCTGCTCATTGCTCACTGCTCACTGCTCTCAGCTGCTTCCGCAATTCATCCGCCGAAAAGACTGGAGGCTGACAGGCAGAGCCCGAGCAGAGTACTGCGCACGACCTGGCCTCCCGAACTGCAGGCAGCTGCGGAATGGTTTGCGCCAATGCCGGAGGAAGATTCTCGGCCGCGGCCTGATTCTGTTTCAGCCGTATCACGGCCTTACTGAACGCGAAGGGCGCTAGCGCGGTGGCATAAAGCTGATCCGCGGTCGATTCGTCGTCTGCCTCGAGGATAACGACCTGGATCGGGCTCTCCAGGAAGTGCAGCGTCGCAATGCCATAAGTTGCCGCGAAAATCCCAAACTGTTCCGCCACTCCAGCGAACGTCTCCAACGTCTGCTCTGCCTTGGCCCGGTAATCCGCCTGCCCGGTGAGATGATGCAGTCTCAGTAAGGCGATGGCAGCCATGGGATTTCCGGCGGGAGTCGGGGAATCCTGCAGCGGTTTGCGGCGGGTCGCAAGGACGCCCAGGTTCTTCCCCTTCGGATCTGGTTCGGTGTCGAAGAATCCTCCGCCGGTGGCGTCAAAAAAACGCGACACCATCGCGTCCACGATCGACTGCGCAAAGCGGAAGTAGCTCACGTCCGACGTCGTTTCGTACGCATCCAGGCAGGCCAAAGCGGTGAAGGCATAATCCTCGAGCATTCCGGGGACTTCCCGATGCTCCGCATCCGGATCCGAGTAAGCCAGTACGTGCAGCAGTGTCCCCGAGGCTTCCCGGGCGCGGTAGGCCGTACTGAGCACGCGATCCAGAGAGCGCAACGCAAACCGCCGCGCCTGCGGCAAATTCAGGACTTTGGCGGCTTCAAGATAGGCCGAAACGCACAGGCTGTTCCATGCCACATAGACGGTCTTGTCGACGTAAGGCGCCTGACGCTTCAGCCGCGCCGCGTACATTTTGCGTTTCGCCGAGTTCAGTAGCTGCTGAATTTTCTCCGGCGCCAGATTCATCCGGCGTGCAATCTCGTCGGCCGGAGCGCGCACGTAGAGTACATTTTTGGCGGGGTTGTGATGCATTTCCCCAACTTCGTTGATGTCATAGTGCAGGGCCGCGACCGTGGCTTCTTCTTCGGTAAGCGCAGCTTTGGCCTCCTCCAGTGTCCAGGTGAAGTAGTCGCCGTCATCTTCCATTGAAATGTCGGCGTCCTGCGAGGCGTAGAATCCGCCGCGCTCCTGGTTACTCAGCCACTCATCCATCCATCGAATGATGTCGCGCGCGACGTCAGCGAAGAATTGTTCGCCCGTCGCCTGATAGCCGTGCACGTAGTTCTTCAGCAGTTCGGAGTTGTCGTAGCACATCTTCTCGAAGTGGGGCACGACCCAGCGCTCGTCGACCGAATAGCGGTGAAACCCTCCCGCGAGCTGGTCGTAAACTCCGCCGCGAGCCATGTGCTCCAGCGTAGTGACGATTACGTTGCGAAGCCGGTTGGAATCGGTTGAGACAGCCGGCTGTCTGGGGGAGCGAAGCTCCTCCGCTGCCTCCTGCGTACGCGCATATCGCTCAATCAAGAGATCCAGCGCCGAAGGATGCGGAAATTTCGGTGCCTGCCCAAAGCCTCCATGCTGCGGGTCAAACATCTTCAATGCCGATTCCTGAATCGCCGTGATCACGGCAGACGAAATGCGCCCATCGCGGCCCGCAAAGGATTCCGACTGCGAAATGGCGCTCTCGACCATCGCAGCCTGCTCGACGACATCTCCATGCTTTTCTTTGTAAGCGTTGGCGATGCTGAGCAGCACGCGGCGAAAGCTCGGCCGTCCATAACCGTCATCGGGTGGAAAATAAGTGCCGCCGTAGAAGGGCTTGCCGTCCGGAGTGAGGAAAGCGGTTAAGGGCCAGCCTCCTTGCCCGCTGACCGCCTGCACGGCTGCCTGGTAGCGGCTGTCGATATCGGGCCGCTCATCTCGATCCACCTTCACGGCCACGAAATGCTCGTTGACTATCGCCGCAATGGCAGGATCGTCATACGACTCTCGATCCATCACGTGACACCAGTGGCACCACACTGCGCCGATATCCAGCAGGATGGGCTTGTTTTCCCCGCGGGCTTCGGCGAATGCCTCCTCGCCCCACTGATGCCACTGAACCGGCTGGTGCATGGCCGAACGCAAATAGGAAGAAGACGCCCGGGAGAGTGAATTTAGAGTAGTAGTGCTCATCTCCTCAGTCTACCGCTCGATTAGGGCTTGCGGCTCTGCAACTCTATCCCAATTTTGCTGTATAGATCGATGGCGTCATGGAGTTGCTGTTTCTCGATGAACTCCCCCTCGGTGTGCGCTACGTGGATCGATCCTGGACCAATCAGCAGAGGCTCACCCCATTTCGTGAGTTTTGGGATATCGGTGGTGAAGGCCGCGATCATTGTGGGCAATTCATCCACCGTCCTTAAGCGAAGGAAGGGAAGTTCCAGAGGGAAACTGACTTCGACCTGATCGCCGGCAGTGGCCACAATCTCTTTTCGCAATGCATCCGTCGGTCCGATGAGGCGGTAGAGCAAGTCGGCATGGGCGTAGTCGGGAATCACATTGGGTGCGCGTCCGCCTTCGATCAAGCCGATGTTCAAGGTGCAAGGTCCGAACTGGGGATCGGCAGGCAAAGGCATCCCTCGTAAGCGAGCCAGTGCGGCGATCAGCTTGTCAATGGCCGACTCGCCCAACTCTGGATAGGCCGAATGCGCCATCTTCCCCCTCGCCACGACCTCAACCCGCAAGGTTCCTTTCGAGGCCAGGGCAACGCGGTTCTCCGTGGGCTCGCCATTGACCAGGAACCGGCATCGCGAGGGAGCATGGTCATTGGCGACCTTCGCGCCCAGGCTGTCGCGCTCTTCGCCCACCACAAATAAAAGCCCGACGTAGATTTCCTGCTGCCGCAGCCGCTCCGCTGCCGCCACCTGGGCTGCAATGATTCCTTTGGCATCGCAGGAACCACGGCCGTAGATTTTTTGTTCGTCCTCCGATGACGGAATGAAGGGAGGGACCGTGTCCATGTGGGTGGAGAACACAACCGTTGGATTGGGATGATCCGGCCAGGTGGCAAACACGTTGAATCGATCGCCCTCGACGGCGATCTTCCTCGTCTGGTATCCAAGCCGGCAGAGTTCTCCGTACAGATAATTTCCAACCGCAGCTTCATTCCCCGAAATGGACTCAATGTCGATGAGTTGTCTGGTGAGCGTGACTGCGTCCATGCTGGAGAGAATAGCAAAGGCGACGTCCTAGGCCCTGATCCCTGTCCCCTGATTTTGGATTCGGGACCCCTCAACATTGAACTGGAATCCGAAAGCGATGCCTAGCAGCGTGTAAGCTAGCCTTGTGTCGATGTCGAACTCTTCCATCCGGTCACTGTTTCTCAACGGAGCCGCTGGCCGGCTCGAAGCTCTGCTGAATGCAGGCGCGAGCACTGCCACGCACGCCGCGGTAGTTTGCCATCCGCATCCGCTGTTCGGCGGAACCCTGCATAACAAGGTCGTCTTTCATACCATGAAGGCGCTGAACAGTTTCGGATTTCCCGTTTTGCGGTTCAATTTTCGCGGAACCGGATTAAGTGAGGGCGAGCACGACTATGGGAAAGGTGAGATCGAGGACGTTCAGACTGCGCTCGACTGGCTGGATGCGGAATATCATCTGCCCCTTATCTTCGGAGGATTCTCGTTCGGAGCCGCCATTGGCCTGCGCCCCGCCTGCGCGGACCCGCGCGTCGATGCCGTAATCGGGCTGGGAGTTCCAGTTGCTCCGGTAGCCGCTGATAACGAAGATCCACGCGTATACACCTTCGAATTTCTGCACGATTGTGCGAAACCCAAGCTGTTCGTGAGTGGCGCCCGCGACCAGTTCGGGCCGCGAGCAAAGCTGCAAGCGCTGGCGGATTCCGTACCGGAACCGAAGAAGCTGGTCATCATCGAAGGGGCGGACCACTTCTTCGAAGGACGGCTGCACGAGTTGCGCAATGCCGTCGAGTCGTGGATCAAAGAGGCACAGCTCACGTAGAGGCAGCTCCTAGCTTCTAGCTCACAACTCGGCTCTTATAATTCTTCCCATGCCTGATCCTTCCACCGAAGAACGCTTCCGGGAAATGCGGGACAAGGCGCACTCGATCTTTCGCTACACCATGGATCAGGCCTCGATCGGTAACGCGTTTGCGCGTCATGTGAATTGCGAACGGGGCATCTTGCGCGTCCGCGAGGACCTTTACGACCTGCATTCCTATTCGGGCGTGCTGGTGGTTTCTTTGGGAAAAGCTGCGCATACCATGGCTGAAGCGTTGGCCGGACAGGTGGGAGACTCACTGCAAGGCATTGTTGCGGCGTCCGTCGAACCCGCAACCCAGTTGAGCGGCTTTCGCTATTTTCGCAGCGGGCATCCCACTCCCAACGAGGAATCGATTCAGGCGGCGAGTGCGATATTGCGCGCCTTGGACGCACAAACGGCGACCTCGCTGGTTATATTCTTGCTCAGCGGGGGAGGGTCATCCATTGTCGAGAAGGCCATCGACCAGGAGATTTCGTTGCCTGACCTCGTTGCAACCTACAGCGCGCTGGTTCACTCTGGCGCTCCTATTGCCGATATCAATGCCATTCGCAAACATCTGTCCGCGGTGAAAGGCGGAAGGCTCGCCAAAGCAGCATTTCCGGCGCAACAGGTTTCGTTGCTGGTCTCGGACGTGCCTGACAACACTCCAGATGCTCTGGCGTCCGGGCCCACGATGCCTGATTCCACCAGCGTGGAAGATTGCCATCGAGTGGTCGGTAAATACGATCTGCTGGCACAATTTCCGCCGAGCGTGCGGGAACTGTTCGAGCGGCATGCGCTGGAAGAAACTCCCAAGTCCGATGATCCCGCGTTTCAGCGCGCGCGATGGTGGACCGTGCTCTCTAACCAGACCGCAATTGAACAGGCAAGCGTGGCCGCCGAGCGCGCCGGTTTCTTCGTGCACGTCGACAATAGTTGCGACGATTGGGATTACCAGAAGGCCGCTGATTACATGTTGAACAAGGCTCGCGAACTGCGCAAACGGTGCTCGCCCGTGTGCCTCATCTCGGGGGGAGAAGTCACAGTGAAGGTGACGAACCCCGGAACGGGTGGCAGAAACCAGCAGTTCGCGCTGGCCTGCGCCGAAAAGATTGCCGGTGAACCAATCACAGTGCTAAGCGCCGGGACCGACGGTGTCGACGGGAACAGCCCCGCGGCCGGAGCGGTGGTGGACGGAAGCACGATCGAGCGCATCCAGCAACGAGGCCTGGACGCGCGCCAAGCGATGGAGCATTTCAATGCGTATCCGCTGTTTCGTGCGCTGGGCGCCGCGATCGAGACCGGTCCCACCGGGAATAATCTGCGCGATTTGAGAATACTTCTCGCGTACTGAAGTTCGTAGCGGAGGAACAGCAGCAGAGCAGCACAGGGATTCCTCGGTGAACCCCCGTGCCCTCCGTGGTGAACGCCTTTAGGCGGTCTTCTGCATCTTGGCCATGGCATCGTCCATGGCACGCTTCATCTCATCCGACGACATGTCTTTCACGTGCGTCGCGATCGACCATTTATGCCCAAAGGGGTCTCGAAGCTTGCCGTAGCGATCGCCCCAGAATTGATCCATTACGGGCATCTCGACTTTCGCGCCGGCCTTTACCGCGCGAGCGAACGCCCCATCCACATCTGCGACATAGATGTGCAAGCCCATGCTGGAGCCGCCCACGGTTTGAGGGGATACCGCTCCGAACTCGGGAAATTCATCCCCCATCATGATGACGGAATCTCCAATCTTGATTTCCGCGTGCATCACTTTGCCGCTGGGATCTTTGGCGATTCCACGCTCTTCCGCCCCGAATGCCTGCTTGTAGAATTCGATGGCTCGAGCACAATCTTTGACTGTCATGAAGGGAGTGACGGTGTGATAGCCCTCAGGAATGGGTTTTACTGCCATAAATGCCTCCTAGGCTGGAATTTTCCGAAAGTGTACACCAGTTGCGAGTGGAAATTGTCCAGAAGGTCGATCAGCTTGCGAGGTGACAACATGTTGTCTGGTGTTCTGTGGCCTTTGCCAGCGACACACGACGGCATGACTATGGGCGGCGAGGATGTTCAGTGAAGGAGAATCTGGCGATTCGGGTTAGAAGAAGCGGGTTACGCCTTCTTCCAGGACCACAACTTTGTCCTGGACACCGGCCGCACGGGCTTCCTGATCGAGCAGTTGCAATGGTTCGTCCACCGGTTCATGCGAAAGCCTGAACGTCCCGTAGTGCATGGGCACCATCCAGCGCGCCTTGAGATCGAGGAAGGCCTGCATGGCATCGGCGGGATTGGCGTGGACGTTGCGGAACTGCGGCGGATTGTAAGCTCCAATGGGCAGCAGAGCGAGATCGGGCGCGAGACGGCGTCCGATTTCACTGAACCCGGAAAAATAGGCAGTATCGCCGGCGTGATACACCGAGTGCTTGCCCGACTTCAGCACGAAGCCGCCATACCCGCGATGCGAATCTTTCAGGATCCGGGCTCCCCAATGTCGCGAAGGCACGTGCGTGATCGAAACATTGTTGTGCCGGGAACTCTTCCACCAGTCGAGTTCGATAATCTCGGAGAATCCGAGATCCGAAACCAGGTCGGAAACATGGGTAGGGACGATGATGGCAGGGGCGACGCCGCGCGTATGCAGGTTATTTTGCACAATGGCACGCAAAGATGGGCGATGGAGATGATCGAAGTGCGCGTGTGAAACCAGCACCAGGTCGATGGCTGGAAGATCGGCAACGCGTACTCCGGGTCTGCGCAAGCGCTTGAGCACAAATAGCCAGCGCGCAAAATTGGGATCGATGACCACGCTTTTTCCGCCCAGCTGAACAAAAAAGCTAGCGTGTCCGATGAACGTGATGCCCAGTTCTCCGTTGGTTGCCAGCCGTGGCTTATGAGTCTCGCCGCAACGCCGGGTCACGGCGGAATGGCGGACCAAGCGCGAGAATTGCGTGGCTCGCTTGCGAAGGGCGGGATTGCGCAGTGTCTGCTTAATCATCTAAAAAGGCACGTCGTAGCTCTGCAGCCGAAGCGCCGCGACGAAGTGCTTAACATCTTAGATGATTCTGCGGCATTGCAGGCTGCTTTTTACTATCGGGGGAAGTACGCTGGTAACGGCGGTAAGCTTCTAGCTCCTAGCTTCTAGCCAGAACTGGGAATCTCCGCAGTTCCGCCTCGCGCGCAGTTTGTGCTTCAAATCGCAGTTGAGAATCGCGGCTTCGCTAGAAGCTAGAAGCTTGTTCGCTTGACCTGCGTTACTCGCCTCATTTCTAATCCAAAAGCACTTCCGGCGCTGGTCTTCGCAGAAGGAGAAAGTTTCGTATGCGAGTGGCTTTTTTGGGATTAGGGATCATGGGGCAGTCGATGGCCGCCAATCTCGTGAAAGCAGGACATGAAGTCACGGTATGGAATCGCACACCAGGGAAACTGGTAGAAGGAGCGGCAGT
>JAICJP010000264.1 GCA_025928375.1 Candidatus Sulfotelmatobacter sp. | reverse complement strand
GGGCGGGGGAATTTTGCGTTTGCTCAGCCTTGGGGCCGTCCCATACTTCGGGCATTCCCACTTAAGCCCCTTGGAATTCAAGGCTTGTGGATGCCGTTCGTCGAGGTGATCTGGCAGGGAGTTTGCAACTGCAAACCTGGGAAAAGTTTGTGCCTGAATCGTGTCCGAACCCGACGAGCCTGGGGCGTGAGTTGCTCGGCATGCTGCAATTCCGGGCCGTGCGCCTGGGGGCGCTCGTGATCCTGATTGCTGGAGTAGGAACGGAGTGCTTCGTCACCAAACTGTCTGTTCTCGACCTGGACATCTGGTGGCATCTCTCCGCGGGAGACTGGATGGTCCAGCACCATGCCTTCCCGCACACTGGAATTTTGTCGCGCACGGCAGCCGATCGGCCGTGGATGGCGTATAGCTGGGCCTACGAAATCCTGTTGTCGCGTTCCTATGCGCTGCTGGGGTTCATGGGGGTGGGATTATTCGGCACGCTTCTCACCATCGGCGTCGCCCTCGGTGTGTTCTGGATGATCCGCCGCCTTTCCGGGCGCTTTTGGGCCGGCTGGATTCTTTCGATCGTGGTGTATTCGGCGTTTCTGTTCAACATCATGCCGCGCCCGGTATTTTTTTCCATGCTGCTCTACAGCGTGACGCTGACGCTATTGCTTGAGGCGAACCGCTCCGGACGAGTTCAGCTGCTGTACTGGCTGCCCCTCGTTTTCTTCCTGTGGGCCAACCTGCACCTGCAATTCATCTACGGACTTTTTGCCGCGGGCCTGTTTGCGGGGATCAATGTTTTGCAGCGGCTTGCAATTTCGCTGCGAATCTATCCCGAGTTCATGGCTCGTCCCAACTTACCACCCTCAAGACTCTGGCTCGTGTTGGCCGGTTCGGCGGCCGCTACCTGCCTGGGCCCTTACAACTTTCATCTGTATAAAGTTGTATTCGGCTACTCGTCCTCGAAAGTGATCTACTCCATGATCACCGAGTTGCAGGCGCCGAGTTTCGCTGGCATCAGCCATTTTCTGGAACTGTTGCTGGCTGCCGGGGCTTTCTTTGCGATCGGTTGGCAGAAAAAGATCGACCCCTTCAAACTGCTTTTGTTGATGGTGGCCAGCATCTTCGCGTTACGCGCCACGCGCGACGCCTGGTTTCTTTGCATCACCGCGGCGGCCATGATCGCGGACTTTCCGGTCTCGGCGGAGGAGCGCGAGCAGCCTCTGCGATTTCGCGAATTCGCGGGCGCCGGACTGGTCGCGACGATCTTGTTATTGCTGGTTGCGGGCAATGTCGACTTCAACACGCGCGGCCTGGATCGCGTGATCAGCGCCGAGTTCCCCGTGGATGCCGCAAATTATTTGCGCACACATCCCGTGGGAGGGCCGCTCTACAACAGTTTCGATTGGGGTGGATTTCTGTCCTTCTACATGCCCGAATATCCCGTAGCGATCGATGGCCGGACCGATCTTTACGGCGATGCCATGGACTCGCAGTTCCTGGCTTCCGAAGGAGCCGAAGCATCCTACGCCACAGATCCTTATCTGAACGAAGCGGGCGTGGTGATCTTGAAAAATAAAGTGCCGCTGGCCAAGCTGCTGCCGACTGATAGCCGATTCCGCGTCATCTACCGTGACGATGTGGCTACCGTGCTGGCGCGCAACTGACTCACGGCTGTCGAGTGAATACCGCGCCCAGATCGTCACTGTAGGCCAAACGGTACTGCGAACTCAGCGCGGGCAGAGTGGTCAAGGCCTTTACAATTCCAGACTGCTTCTGCAACAGCAGCGTCTGCGCGTTGCCCAGGGCCGGATAGGCGTCGAGACGCTCTCCGCCGGCGATTACTTTGAAGTACCCCTCAGTGAGTTCATCGCCGTACAGTTCCATGCGGCTGTCAATCGCCACGGGATATTCCGGCAGATACCAGGTCAGAAAACTTCCCCACGTATATTCATTGAATAGAGGCTGCGGCAAAGCATGATCGCGGATGAAGTCGCACGCCTTCACCGGAAAACTCTGGCTGACCCGCGCCTGCAGCGAGTCCTGATGCGGCAGTCGAAGGGCGGCAAGCACGAGGATTGCGGTAACCACCACGGCACAGGCCGCATGCTCCCACCAAGCGCGAGACTGCTCCTGTGATTCCCGATCTTTTGCGATTCGCGCCGTCGCATCGGCAAGAATCGCCACTGCGATTAGCGCCGCCATCCAGGCCTCGCGCTGGATGCGGAAGCCCAGCAAAGTTGCCGCGGTGAGCGCCAGCAATTCGAAAACTCGCAGCGAACGCCGCCTTCCCAGTGCAAGAAACGCCGACATGATCAGCAGCATCAACGCATAATTCTGCGGCTGCCGGAAGCTCATCGCCCGCATCTCGCCGAAGTAAGAAAATCCCGCGGCGCTATATAGGGTCCTGTACGCTGCCGAAAACAGGCGAAATGCATACGGATTGACCATCGTCGCGAGCAGAGAGCAGGCCGAGGCTATGAGAACCGGTTGCCGGGCAAGCGGCCGAATCTCCCGGTCAAGCCAGTTGGTTGCCGATCTGCGCGGCCAGGACTCGATCCAGGTTGAAATGACGAAGAGGATCAGCAGAAGCAATCCGAGCAGAAAAAGCGGGTGCAGGTTTGCCCAAAGCAGAAACAGCGCAGGCAAGGCATACAGAGTCTTTACGTTTCCAGTTCTCCTGCTCGATTCCAGCAGAAGCAGTTCGATACCGAAAAAGGTTACGGAAAGTGCGTAGGGCAGCGACTGGGAGATGGGAATGACATACTGCGCGATGGCGCTCAGGCTGACCGCGGCCCAGAAGCTTGCTTTGGCTTCCGTCGCCAACCAAAACGTCAGCACCGCCAGGCCTGCTTTGAAGAACATCAAGAGCAGGGGAATCGCGCGTAATCCGAACATCTTGTAGCGGGCCGCAAGCAGCACGTCGTATGCCCAATGCGAGTCTATCCACGGCAGAGTCGAATATTGGGAGAAGAGTCCGTTGTGAGGCACAGAGTGGGTCTGTAACATCCAGGCGCCGGTTCGCAAATGTACCCAGACATTGTTATCGGAGAGGGAGGAAAGGTGGACGGACTCGTAGAGCGCCGACGCCGAGAACAGCAGCACGAGAGCCATGATCCGCACGAGCGCAAGCCTTCCTCGAGCAGCGCGGTTCTCGGCGTAGTGTTCCGTTCGCGTCCTGGAGATGACACTCATGCAGGGATGACGAACCTCTCAATTCTCAATTTTGCGCCAGAACCGATCAGCCCCCGCCTCTTACTTCATCGGCTGGACGGTTTTCTGCATGGCGGCCGCGGCGGTTCCGCTTCCGTGGGCGTGACTGTGGCAAGTAAGGGTGCACGAGCCGGTGGCGCGGTTGTAGGAGATCGGATTGGTTCCGTTGGTGCCAACCACCGCGATATCGAAATTCACCATGCGCTCGCCGGAAATCGTGGCCGAACTCGCACCCATGCCATGCGACGTGTGGCAGGCGGAGCAGGAGAATCCGTCATTGATGTGACGCGCATGCTGGCTGAAACTGGTATTCGCAACCAGTTGGGTAACGTCGTGGCATTTGGCGCACATCGAGTAAGGGCCATTGGCCGCTGGATCCAGAATCGGATTGGGGAACAGATTCGTGATGGTGGTTCCCGGAGCCGATCCGGGCGCCACCTGGCTGAATTCGTAGCGGCGCTCCAGCAGGTGCAAAAATTGCGACCCATGCGGACCATTGGGGCCGGTTCCGCCGAACTCGCGATTGTCATCGCTGTTGTGGCAGTCGGTACAGAGAATGCGCACGCCCATGGCGCGTCCCTGCGTACGCCCATCCAGATTGAGCATGTAGCTTCGGAGACTGGGCTGAGGAAAAGCGCTGCTGCGATCGTGCATCACCGGGTGACTCGAGGTGGAGGTCTGCGTCAGTTGCGGAATGATGTTCAGCGGATCTGCGCCTGCGACCGCCCATATCGGCAGATATCCAAATACCGGCAAAGACTGCTTGCCACTGCTGCTTCCATGGCAACGCAGGCAATTCTCATATTGATTGACAGAAGGATTCAGGACGGTCGTGCCATCGGTCGCGCTGATGCCCGTCACGCCATTTTGCGATCCCCGAATCGCCGGCGCCAGCGGGGAGGTGAATGATGTGACCTGCTGCGATGAGTGCGCGCTATGGCAGTCCACGCAAGTCGCATGACGGTTGTTATTCAGCAGCGCTGCTTCGTTCGTGTCATGGGTATTGGTTCCGGCGGGGTAAGGGTGCGCGATCTTCGCGAACTCGGCGTAGACGTTGGGGATGGCCGGAGAGATATTCGATCCGCCGTTATGGCAGGTCATGCAGTTCTGCGTCGCGGAGTCCATGTTGGTGACGCTGGGCACCGGCCCACGCAGCAGCCGCGGCCCCGCCAGCGAATTGTGCGGCATGTGGCACGAGATGCAGGCGTTCTGCGCGACATTAGGATAGCTGCCCAGCGCCGGCGCGTTCGCAATCTTGTTCGCGGCTTGCGCGTGGATGCTCCCGGTCCACTGGGAAAGCGGGTTGCTTTGGCCATTCACCGTTCGCGGGTCAGTGGAGTGGCAGGCCAGGCACATTTGGCCATTGGAGCTGTCGCGCACCAGAAAGTTCTGCGACATGCGATCAATGGACTGCACATGCGGCGAATGGCAGCTGGTGCACTCCACGTTGCCGTTGATCAATTGCACAGCCTTGGTCGGATCGGCGGTAGTGTGAGTGGTGGTAAGCGCAGGCTGCAGATCGGGCGCATCCGTCAGCGGCAGCTTCAGGCTGAAGGGATGCGATCCTTGCAACCCCGACCCGAACATATCGTTGGGAGTCATGCTGCCCGTCATGGTGAAGGGGCCGTAGGGTTGAGTTTGGCCCACCGCCACCGTGCCGTCGTGACAACTGAGGCAGAGGCTGCTGGTACCGCCCAGACCGGGCTGCAGCGGCGCATTCTTCAGGGTCGTGCTGGAATACGCGGTGTAGGTCTGCATCGACAAGGTCTGGCTCCACAGCGCGCCATTGGGAGTGCCCACTCCGGAGTGCGGCGCGTGGCAATACAAGCAGGCATCGCTCGGACCTTTGACTGGGCCCGTCCCGCTGGTGGAAAGATTATGTACGCCGAGAACGTCCCCGCTGCTGACCACTTGCGCCGGCGCAAATCTTCCCAGCATCAACAGCAACGAGATGAACGCCCATTGCTTCATGGCTGCCCTGCCTTGGCCTGCTTGGGCAGCCCGTGATAGCGGTAAACCTGCACCCGGCGGTTCAACGAATCCACTACGAAGATCCGGTCCTCGCGATCAATGAACAATCCGGCGGGCAGCTGGAACTCTCCATTGTGCGTGCCGCGCGTGCCGAAGTAATACAGCAGTCTTCCCTGCTCATCGAATACCTGCACTACGCCCCACAGTCCATCGACGACGTACAGATGATCCTCGGAATCGAGCGCGATTCCTTTGGGACGAAACATGGAGCCCGAATAATCTCCGACATGGCCCACTGCGGTTTCGAAGGTGCCGGAACGATCCAGGAATTGCACGCGGAAGTTCATGGCGTCCACGACAAACAGATTCCGCTCCCGCACCAGCACTTCGGTGGGGACGTTGAACTCACCATCGCCCGCACCTTTCTTGCCGATCATCTGCAGCACGCTGCCGTTCATGTCCATCATGAAAATCTTGTCGCGCAGCGTGTCGGTCACATAAATGCGGTCGGCGGCGGAGTCCACGGCAATTCCGGTGGGACGCTTGAACATGCCTTCGCCACCCTTGAGGCTGCCGATGACGCGCTTGAATTTGCCGTTGGAATCGAAAACAAAGATCTTTCCCGCTTCCGAATCGGTTACGTAGAAGTTGTCATGCGCGTCCACGGCGATGCACTGCGGCGAGCGCATCGGATCTTTGTCCTTGTCCCGGCGCTCGATGAATTTGTACTTGTGTCCTTCCAGATCGAATATGTGAATGCCGTTGGCGCCGGGATCGGTGACGATGGCTCGGCCGCGCGAGTCCACGGCAATGCTGTAAGGCCGGATCAGATGCGGATGCTCTGGTTCCCCGACGACCACATCCACCAGCTTGCCGAAGAAGCCGCGCTTCTCCATCTCCTTCTCGGAGCTGAAAGTGCGCTCCCAATGCAGCTTGCGCCCGCCCTCGAGCAGCAGGTCCGGCGGAGGAGGCTCGACCGTCTTCTCCTTATGAACCTTGGACGCGAGCGTCGGCGTAATGGATAGCAGAAGAATCCCTGCGCACCCCATTCCCCAACGCAGAAATATCC
>JAICJP010000102.1 GCA_025928375.1 Candidatus Sulfotelmatobacter sp. | reverse complement strand
CGCACATGCCATGATCGGCAGGACCGGCCCAAAGGTCTCCTCGCGCATGATGCGCATTTCGTGAGTTACATCGGCGAGCACCGTCGGAGCGTAATAGTTCGGCCCCAACTGCGGCAGGCGAGTGCCCCCAGCCAGAATCCTGGCGCCGCGCTGCCGCGCGTCCTCCACGTGCGATTCCACAATCCGCACCTGCCGCTCCCGGATCATTGGACCCACGTCGGTGTGCGCATCCATTCCATTGCCCACGCGCAACTGCCTGGTCTTCTCGGCGCAAGCCTTGGCGAAACTTTCATACAAGCTGTGATGGACGTAGCAGCGTTCCACCGACAGGCAGGCCTGCCCGGCGTTGACGAACGCTCCCCAAACCGCCGCGCTCGATGCCACGTCGACATCCGCATCGTCGAGCACCAGCATGGGATCTTTGCCGCCCAACTCCAGCACCACGGGAAGTAACCGTTCGGCGGCAGCACTGGCAATGCGCTTTCCCGTGCCCACGCTGCCCGTGAAAACCAGTTTGTCAATGGGCGCCCCCAGCAGAGCCGCTCCCGCCGGGCCTTCCCCAACCACCACCTGGAACACATCACGCGGCAGTCCCGCGTCCTGCAGCAGCGATGCCAATTCGAGCGCCACCACCGGAGTCAATTCGGATGGTTTCAGCACTACGGCATTTCCAGCCACCAGTGCGGCCAGAGATTCCGTCGATGGAATCGAGAACGGATAATTCCACGGCGAGATGATCCCGATCACCCCATGAGGCTCGCGCACCAGCCATCCGCTCTTCAATTTCGCGACGATATTGGCGTGCGGCACCGGTTCGTCCCGCAGCAAGCTCCACGCGTTGTCGATCAGAAAGCGGGCAGCATCCAGCACCACGAGCACTTCGGTGACCAGCGCTTCCGCCAGCGGCTTGCCCGCTTCGCGCGTGATGACGGCTGCAACTTCCGACTTGCGCGCGTAAAGCCCCGCCTGAAATTTGCGCAGGATTTCGATCCGCCGCCGCAGTCCCAACTCCGCCCAGCCCGGCTGTGCCGCCCGCGCCCGGGCCACCGCATCCCGAACCTCGCTCTCACCCGCGCACTCAATTTCGCGCAGAACCTCGCCGGTCGCTGGATTCAGCGAGACGATTCTCTGGGAAGCGATTTGTAAATCGGTTGCCACAGCAAAATCCTAAGCCTCGTCCGCGATATCCGCCATGCCTGGAATCACAGCACGCGCTCCCCTTCATATTCCACTTCGACTAAGTAGAGACCGCAGGCTGGAGCCGTCGCCCCGGCCGCTGACCGGTTGCGAGCTTCGAGGATGTGCGTGATGTCTTGTACCTTTAGCGTTGCTTTGCCCACCAGCATGAATGTCCCCACCAGATTCCGCACCATGTGGTGTAAGAATCCCGACCCGCGCACGCTGTATACAAATTCTTCCCCGCATCGTTGCCAGGCGGATGAAAAAATGGTCCGCACATTCGACACGGGCTCGCCTTCTCGCCCGCGCTCCGGATCCACCGCCGCAAAGGAAGTGAAATCCTTCTCGCCGACCACCAGCCCCGCGGCGTCCGCCATCGCACTCTCGTTCAGCGGATACGGATAATGCCAGACATAGCGCGCCAGAAATGGTGGACAAATCGCGCCCCGGTAGATGCGGTACCGGTAAGTTTTTGCCCGGGCCGAATGCCGCGCATGAAAGCCCCGCGGCGCCTCGGCAACCTCCATCACGCGCACCGATGCCGGCAAAATATCATTCAAGGCCCGCTGAAAATTCTCCGTGGGGACCGAGGACTCCGTGACAAATGTCACCACCTGCGCCAGCGCATGCACTCCGGCATCCGTGCGCCCCGATCCCTGCGGCAATACCTTTTCTCCGGTGATCCGTCCAATCGCTGAGGCCAGTGTCCCCTGCACGGTCGCCGCATCAGGTTGCACTTGCCATCCCGAGAATTCCGCCCCGTCATAGGAGAGGATCATTTTGAGATTGCGCATGGCGATCTTTCGAGTCCTTCGTCCAATTCCGATCATCGAAGGTACTTCGGGTTGTGCAGCAATCTATCAGGTCCAGGAAATGCCGCGTAACCCGGCCAGCTTTTGGTCAGATATACTATTCGGTTTCCGAGGAATCTCGGTCTGCAATCGCAACTCGGATCGAGTTCGCCCGGGAACCGTGCAACCCAGATGGCACGTGGAACCGGGAAGGTCATTTTCATCCCAGCTTTGAGGAACCTTCCGCCGTTTCTTTGCGTACCAATGCCTGAATAGAACATTTGTCTGGACGAACCAGGCTGTCTCCGGCGCTTTTTTGCCGCCGAACTTATAACCGTTTCACGATTGGAGATGAGTAGATGCCAACCGCCCCTATAGCTTCATTCATCCGGTCCGCCGCCATCGCGAGTTTATCGGGAGTTCTCACCCTCGCGTGTCTGGCCCAGGAGCCGCAGCCTCCGGCCGCTCCCAGCGCACAAAACACGCCTGAGGCGCGCCCCCTTCCAGCTTTGAACTATGTCAAGCCCACATCCCATTTTCCTAATCCGGTAGGCCCCTACATTTCTAAGCATGTGGCCGATCCCAATCTCGCCAACACGGCGCGTATCGACCAGCTTATGCGCGACGGCAAGCTGTATCTTTCCCTGAACGATGCCATTGCGCTCGCCTTGGAGAACAATCTCGACATCGCCATTGCGCGTTACAACCTCAATATCGCTGATACCGACGTGCTGCGGGCCAAAGCCGGCGCTCAGATTCTAGGTGTAAACCTTGGCGTGGTGCAGAACACGCCGGGCGGCGGCGTCGGCGGCATCGGTACCCAGGTTGGCACCGGCACTGGTGGCACGACTCTCGGAGCCGGCGGAGCAGGCGCAGGCGCCGGTGGCATTGTCGGTTCGACCGCTGGCGGACTGTTTGGTCCTCCCATCACCAGCTTCGACCCGATCATTACAGGCACATTGCAAAGCGATCACCAGCGGTTCGAGTGTACTAGTGTGTTCTGCGGAAACTTTCAGAACACGTTTTCGGGAAATTTCGCCTACCAGCAGGGATTCCACTGGGGCACGAACCTGAGTGTTGGCTTCAACAACAGCCGCATTACCGGCAGCAACCCCTTCTCGACACTCAGTCCCGCGCTGACTTCAGGCTTCCAATTCAAGCTGACGCAGCACCTTTTGCAAGGCTTTGGATTTCCAGCCAACACTCGCTTTATTCGCATCGCCAAGAACAACCGTGAGTTGTCCGATGTAGCTTTCCGCTTACAAATCCTCACCACCGTCGACCAGATCGAAAATATGTACTGGGATCTCGTCTATGCCTACGAGAACCAGCGCGTCAAGGAAGAATCTCTGGCTTTCTCTCAGAAGACGCTTTCTGATACCCAGAAGCAAGTCGAGATCGGCAGCCTTGCACCGATCGAAGCAGTGCGCGCACAAAGCACGGTCGCTGCCGATCAGCAGGCGCTGACGGTTGCCAAGACCAATCTTCAATTGCAGCAGCTGGTCATGAAGAACGCGCTCAGCCGTACTCTGCACGATCCCGTGCTCGCCAAGGCGGACGTAATTCCTACTTCCACCATGGAAGTCCCCGAGAACGAACAGATTCAGCCGACCGAAGACCTGGTCAATGAGGCTCTTCATCATCGCGCTGAACTGGTGGAAGGCCGCATCCAGTTGAATAGCCAGGAGCAGAGCAACAAAGCCTTGCGCAGCGCTCTGAAGCCCACCCTCGACCTTTTCGCCTACTACGGCGGCTCGGGCGCTGGCGGGAGTCAGAGCGACTACAGCGCCTGCGGCAGCACATCCTCGATTCCAGGGCTTTGTACGCCCGCAGGATCGGTTCGTTCCATCGGATATGGAAGCACTCTCAATCAGTTGGTCAACTCGACGGCTCCCGATAAGGGCGCGGGGCTGCAGTTGAATATTCCGCTGCGCAACCGCGCCGCCCAAGCCATTCAGGTGCGCGGAGAATTCGAATTCCGCCAAGCTCAGATGGCACTCCAGCAGACGGAGAACAGGGTGAGCATCGAGGTACGTCAAGCCCAGTTCGCTGTGGAGCAGAATCAGGCCAGCGTGGCTTCCGCGAGAGCAGCCGTGGACTACGCCAGGCAGTCACTGGAAGCCGAGCAAAAGAAATATCAGTTCGGCACCTCGACCACCACTGCCGTTCTGCAGACGCGCAGCGCCTTAGCCACCGCGGAATCGACTCTGATGTCCGCCATGGCTGCCTATGAGAAGGCCCGCGTCGAACTTGATCGCGCTGTCGGTAACCTGCTCGATCACGCAGGCATCAGCATCGACGATGCTGCCCGTGGCCAGGTCACGCGCATGCCCAACGCGCCCTACGTGGCTCCGCGCAAAGATCTGCCCGCAGACCAGCCCGGAACCCAAACGCCACCACAACAGCCCCAACAGCAATAACGCATGTGTAGGGGCGGACGCCTCGTCCGCCCCTGCGAAGCAGTTGTCACGCACGGCAGAGCAAACCGCCAGCTCGATATCAGCCCCGGTGGGCCGCTGTGCCCCCTCTGTGGTGAATAGCTCTTCCTAACAATTCTTTACAATCCCGCCGCACTCCACCGAAACTTCTCCCGCTAAGATTGAATGACCAATGCGCAAAGATCGCATCCAACACTGGCATTACCTGTTCTGATCCTCAAATGCCTTCCCGCTATTTTTGCAAGGAGAAGCTTATGCTCGTACCGCGTCCGATTCCTGCCGTCACTTTGCACTTCTTCTGTGCCCTTCTGATCGCCACATGCGCGCAGGCGCAACAACCGGCGCCTCCCTCGATTGCTCCCGCCCCGCAATCGGCGCCGCCCTCGCCCGTTCACTTGCGGGACTACTCCCAACCGCGCTCCGCCTTTCCCAAATTCCTGCAGCCCTATACTCCGCGCCCGCTGGAGTTCTCAAATCTGGGCAACTCGCCGCGGATCGATGCCCTGATGCGCGATGGCAAGATTTATCTCTCCATCGATGACGCGGTCGCGCTCGCGCTCGAGAACAATCTCGACCTGGAGATTGCGCGCTATAACCTCAACATTGCCGATGCCGATCTACTGCGCGCCAAATCTGGAGCCAACATTCTCGGCATCAATACCGGTGTCGTGCAGAACACTCCGGGCGGCGGTGTTGGCGGCCTCGGCGGCAGCGTCGGTTCCGGTACCGGCGGCACGACCGTAGCCGCAGGCGGCGCCGGCACCGGCACCAGTGGCTTGGTCAGTTCCACGCTCGGCATCGGATCGCCCATCACCAGCTTTGATCCCTCTCTCACGGGCACGACGCAACTGGATAAGAATGAAACCCAGTCCGTGAGCGTTTTCAGTCCTGTCCCCATCGTGGCCCAGAACTCCTACACTTCTAATTTCGGGTACACCCAGGGATTCCACTTCGGCGGCGCACTCACCGGCGCTTTCAACAATACGCACCTCACCACCAACAACCCCACCAGCCTGCTTACGCCGCAGCTCGGCTCAACTTTCCAATTTCGCTTCACCCAGAATCTGTTGCAAGGGTTCGGATTTCTTCCCAATACGCGATTCATCCGCATTGCCAAGAACAATCGCGAAATCTCCGATGTAGCCTTCCGCCTGCAGATCATCACCACCATCGACCAGGTCGAGAACATGTATTGGGACCTGGTCTATGCCTACGAGAACGTCCGCGTGCAGCAGGAGTCCCTCACTTACACGCAGAAAGCACTCGAAGATGCCAAGCGTCAGGCACAGGTTGGAACCGTCCCTCCCATCCAGGTGGTCAGCGCGCAAAGCACAGTGGCAACTGGTCAGCAGAATCTGATCGTGGCGCAGAATAACCTGCAACTGCAGCAGCTCCTGATGAAGAACGCGCTCAGCCGCAGCATTGAAGATCCCATCCTGGCCGAGGCAGACGTCATTCCCACTTCCACTATGCAACTGCCCCAGCAAGAGCCGGTCACTCCCATTCAGGATCTGATCAACGAAGCGCTGCAACACCGGGCCGAGCTGGTGCAAACCCGCATCGACCTGAACTCGCGCGATATCAACGTGAAGTCCGTGCGCAATTCGATGCTGCCGACGCTTCAAGCCTACGCGTACTATGGCGGCTCCGGCGTCGGTGGCGACATCAATCCGGCCGTCCCCGCCTGCGCCTCCGGTTCGGGAAATTTCTGCTTTAATCCGGCAAAGGCGCCCCCGCCGTTCCAGCGTGCTACCAGCGTCGGATACGGCAACACGCTCAATCAGCTGGTGAATTCAACTTCCCCCGATAAAGGAGTGGGACTCGCGCTGAATATCCCCATCCGCAATCGTCTCGCGCAGTCGAACCAGGTACGCGCCGAGCTGGAATATCGCCAGGCGTTGGTTCGCCAGCACCAACTGGAAAACCAGGTGCGCATCGAAGTCCGCAATGCGCAATTCGATGTAAAGCAGAACCGGGCCGCGGTTCAGTCGGCGCAGTCGGCCGTAGATTTGGCGCGCCAGACCTTCGAGGCCGATCAACAAAAGCTCAAAGTCGGCCTCACCACGCAGACTGCCATCCTGCAGGATGCCGCTACCCTGACCACCAGCGAGTCGAACCTGGTTTCCGCCAAAGCCGCCTTCGAGAAATCGCTGCTTGAACTCGATCGCTCCACGGGCCTCCTCCTGGAGCACGCCCATATCGACGTAGCCGACGCCACCAGCGGTCAGGTGACGCACTTGCCGGAAGTCCCCTTCGTCGCACCCAGCGACAATGCCGTTCCCGCCACGCAGCCGGCGCAACCAGGCCAGCCCTCGCAACCACCGTCACAGCAAGGAGGCCAACTGTAAACCGGAACCGCGCAAGCTGAGAACGTGCGTGTGTGCCTTTACTAAATTTCTTCGCGCGTCCAAAATAGAAATTCGACCCGCACCCACTTTCCGCGGATCGCTAGACAAGGAGCCTTCATGGCAGTAGCAACTGGTGAACTCATCCGGGCAATGAACTATGTGGACGACATGAACGCAACTCTCCGCCGTATCGCCATTTATATCCCCGGCATGGGCGCGGACGAGCGCAAGCGCCTTGCCGAAACCATGCGCGGCGCTGCTACCGCCCTCAATTCCGTCATTGCCGACCTCGAGAAGGCGGATAAGTAGGTGCCGGCAGTTCAGACGATAGCCGTCATCGGCGCCGGCATCATGGGACGCGGTATCGCCCATGCCGCGGCCCTTGGCGGCTATCGCACCATCCTCGAAGATCTCCTGCCCAATGCCCTGCGCAAAGCAGAGACGGAAATCCGCTCCAACCTGGACAAAGCGGTCGAGCTAAAGAAGGTCACCGCGGCCGACGCCGATTCGGCATTTAAGAGATTGGAGTTCGCCGGCTCTGTCGAAGAAGCCGCCCGCCAGGCCGATCTCGTCATCGAAGCCGTCCCCGAAGAGATGGAGTCGAAGATCGAGATCTTCACCCTGCTCGACAAAATCTGCCGGCCCACCACCATCCTCGCTTCGAACACGTCCTCTCTCAGCGTGACCGAAATCGCCAGCGTGACTTACCGCGCGAAGAGATGCATCGGGATGCATTTCTTCAATCCCGTGCACAAAATGAAGTTGCTCGAAGTAGTGCGCGCGCTGGAAACGGATGAGGATACGCTGAATACGGCGGTGGAAGTCGGCCGGCGCATGGGCAAGGAAGTTGTTGTCATCAAGGAATCACCCGGCTTCATCACCAGCCGCATTAACGCCATGATCGGCAACGAGGCTTTTTATATGCTGCAGGAAGGAATCGCCAGCCCCGCCGATATCGACAAGGCGCTCAAACTGGGCCTGAACCACCCCATGGGCCCGTTCGAGTTAGTCGATCTGGTGGGACTCGACACGCGCCTCAATATTCTCGAATACCTTCACAAGTCGCTGGGGGAAAAGTATCGCCCAGCCCCGCTGCTGGTTCAGTACGTCAAGGCCGGGCGCCTGGGGCGCAAATCCGGACGCGGCGTCTACGAATATCCGGAAACTCCGACTACACGCTGAACCACAGCCCAGCTGCCGAGTTTTGGGCCAGGCACCGCCTTTACTTTTGCGATGCGTGCTGCTGCCAGTCTTTCCCAATCGCGAGGCAGACATCTTTGACGGAATTGCCCAGAAGTACCGAATCGCCCGACGCGATCACGTTCCCCTGCTTATCGGAAACAGCCCAGCGGTTGCCCTTGCCGCCGCCATGCTGCAGTAGCAGAAAATAATCCGCTTTGTCTTTGATCATGTTTTCCGCAAAACCTTGGCATTCCTTGCGGCGCTGCAATTCCTGGTAGACCTTCGCCACCTGCGGTTCCTTGCCATCGTGCGACGAGCCAACTACCACCTGGGCATTGTCGGATGATCCGGGATTTGTGAGTGCGTTTGGCATTACGTAGATCACGGGACGCCCGGCGGAAGATGAATTGTCGGTTGCGCCAGCTTTCTCTTGCGCTCGCGGAAGCGCCCATGCCTGGGCAGCGAGAGAGGCGAGAAAAACTACGGTAAGCGAAGATTTGTGCATGGCTGTTTTTCTCCTGATCACCACGTCATGAGATCTCTGCTATTGCTTCGGAATCCCTCGCCGCAGTTCCGGTTGTACATGGGAGTGTATAGATTTGTGAACTTACGTCTTGCAGAATGAATCTATGACCGTGCTCTCAAGTTCCGTTTCCCAAAGCTAAGCCCCGAAAGGCTCGCCGTTTTCTCCTCGGCAACTCCCTTGCTCGCCACCAGCACGTGAAAGCTCTCGCCCATCCCCGCTGGGGTGACGAGATGTTTCAATTGCAAGGCCACCTTCGCTCGCTCCTGGGGCAAACGGCAATCCTCGAAAGCATCCGCAAACTGAGTGTCTTCACCGATGCCCATCAGAAACTGTGATTGGGTGACCAGTTTCTCCGCCCGAAATCCCTGCTGCTCGACCGCCGCCTCCAGCGCCGTGAAGTTCACATCCGCGGTGATGTCCTGCTCGCCGGGCGCTTCATAAGGACTGCCGCTCACCGCATGCCGCCGAATCGCCTTGATGGTGCCGCGATGCCGCCCGGCAAGTTGTTCCTGCCGCGTGTAGCCGTAGTCCACAACCACCACGAATCCCCGCTCGAATCCAATTGCAGTGCTCATCAATTCCTGCGATTGCAACCCGACCTCCAGTCGCTCTCCTTGCTCAGGAGGCGCGGAATAGCGATCGAGGTACTCCGATTCCTCAGGCGATGTGGCCGCCCAACTCTCCACGAATCGTCCGTCGCGAGCATCAATCCGAAGCGATCCACTGGCACTGACGACTTCCACGGGAATGGCGTCGAAAAACTCGTTGGCAAACACGATCACCGGGCAATCGTCGCTCTGTTCCAGCGAACCGAACGTCACCTGCCCAGATTCGAATCGCCGCTGCAATGTGGCCGCGATCCGCTGCCGCAACGCCGGGGATTGCTCCACCAGTTCGTACTGCAGCGCGCGCAAGAAATCCGGCGATTTCTTCTCCGCCCAGTCCATCACGTCCTGCGCAAACAGCCCGCGCCCCGCGCCGAGTTCTTTGATCACGATGTGGTCCGGCGATCCCAGAGCCTGCCACATTTCGTCAAACTGCCGCACCAGCAGCCGTCCAAATACCGCATGCACATCGCTCGAGGTGTAGAAATCTCCCGCCTTCCCAAACTGCTCGGCAGAGCGCGAGTAATATCCGAATTGCGGATGGTAGAGACAGCTTTCCATGTAACCCGAAAAGGGAATGGGCCCCCGTTCGCGGATTTCTTCCTCGATCACTGCGCGCAGTCCGTTCACAGGCCTTTCCGCTGGCGATCCGCGCGATCCTGCGGAGTACGAATAAACATCTCCACAAAATAATCGTGCAGCGCGTCATAAAGCTGCCGCTGAAAGCTCCACTCGAACTGCGGATCCGCCAGATCGCGGGGATGCAAATCGAAGTAGTAGGTATGAACTGGAATGCTCTCGTCCTTGAACCGGATGACGACCTCAACTCCCTCGCCCTTGGCCCGAGCGCTGAAGTTCAGCAGCGGGTGCTCGTATAGGCGAAGCTGCGCCAGCACGCGTTCCAGTGGATCCAGCGAGGACATGGCAGGATTGTAAAGCACCGAAACGCAGCCGGTCAGATGGTCTAACCGGCATGAAGGCATCCACCCAGCCAGAAATCATGCTCGCCAGCGCAGTAAATCAAGTTACAATGGCGCAACTAAGAGCCTCGGCAGTGCGGTTTTGGGGGACTGAGGTTCGCGCGAGACCGTCCCGTTTCGCCAACAACTTGGGGGAATTATGGCCACTATCGTTGCGCCCGTGGTGCGCACACGTTCGCAGAAAAAGCTGATCTTCTTCATCATCTTCGGACTCTTGACCATTTTTGTTACCTACATGAAGAATGCCCGCGTCTTCGATCCCACATCGGAGATCGCGCAGCATTTCGCGCCCGTGAAGTGGTACGTGATCCCGCACGCCTTTTTCGGCGCCTTGGGCATGTTGCTGGGAGTCTTCCAGTTCTCCAACCGACTGCGCGCCCGGTATCTTAAGACACATCGCACGTTGGGTTACATCTATGTCGTGAGCGTATTCATTGCCGCGCCACTGGCAGTGCCCATGACTCTTCGCTTTGGTCCATCGCTGGTTGCCGCTTCGGGCGTGCAATCGTTTGGGTGGATGTTGACCACTGCCATCGCACTGTATTGTGTGCGCCATGGCAACGTCGTCCAGCATCGGCGCTGGATGATTCGCAGTTATCCATTCGCCATGGTGTTCACCGTCACGCGGATGATTATTCCCATCCCGCCCATTTTTCGGCTAGGGGTCGTTGGCATCGAGACCGTTGTCTGGACGGTGATTGCAATGGCCGCCATCTTGCCTAACGTTGTTCTGGAGTGGCAGGCGATCACAGCGCGTCCCATGCGACGGGCAGTAGCTGCCGATTGACTGAAAATTAATGCCCCTACGCCTCCGGGGAGGAGCGTAGGGGCACCCGGGTAACGTTTAGGCGAGGGGTCTCAATCCCGCCCAACATCTGATCAGAGATACGCAGCTGAACCATGGAAAGTTCCAACGCTGGCTTTGTCTACTTAGACCCTGCGAACCTTGAAAAGGTTAGCCAGTAAGGTAATAGGAAACGGTAGAGAGAACACACAAGTGAGTCAGCACAAACGTTCAGTGCCCTGACCCCGGATCCCTGACCACTAGCCCCTGACTTTGAAAGCCCCCTCAGAATGCTGATGCGGAGTACTAAGAGCTGAAAACTGGCAACTGCCCTTGCTACTGTGGGTTCTGTTTCGGCCGCTCGTACGCCTTCTGCATGTATTTCCGCGCTTCTTCCAGCGCCCCAAACGTGTTGTCGTTGGTCTGCAGAGCCTGCCGATATTCGTTCACCGCGCGCTCGCGCTGCCCGGTGATATCGAAAATCTTTCCCAGTTGAATGCGGCTCCAGACTTCGGTCCACCGCGGCTCGCCGTCGCCATTGATCGCCTCGCGATAGGCATTGGCTGAAGATTGATAGTTCCTTTGCAGGAAGAAGACCTCCGCAATCCGGTAGTGGGCCAGGGAGCTGTTTTTGTTCAGGTCCAATGCCTTGTTGAATTCGGTAAGAGCCGCTGACAAATCTCCCTGCTGCTGCAACGCCTGTCCCCGAAGAATGGACGCGCGCAGTCTCACGTCACTGGAATTAGTTAGGACGTGGTGATCCGGATCCACCGAAATCCGCCGTGGACGCCCGAATGTTTCAATCGTGAAAGGCGAGTTCGTGCCCACCACCTCAATGCGCTTGTTTTCGGTCTTTCCGTCGGTATCGATTCTGAGATCGACGGGCATGCGGAATAGATCAAGGTCCTGCGAGATTTCTCCCGTCACCCGGAAGCCGGGGGTCTTTTCCTCTTTCGGATTCTGCGCCGCCACCGCCCCACCCAGGCGGTAGGTCGTGTATTTCACCTTGAATTCGGGAGCTCCCGTCGAGTCCAGCCACTGCGAGAAGAACCAGGTCAGCTGGCTCCCATAATTCTTCTCCGCAATTTCGCGGAAGTCATCGGTGGTCGCCGATTTCCCCGCGTACTGCGCAGCGAACTCCCGCATGGTCTTGTTGAACTTGTCCTCGCCCAGAACCCAGCGCAACATGTGCAGGATCATCGCGCCTTTGTCCGTCACCAGCGACTGGAACTCGGTCGAAAAAATATCCAGCTTGCTCGCGCTGGACAGCGGAACCGTGTCATAGGCCAGCGCGCCCACTGACATATCCTTCACCGCTTCTTCCAACCCGCCTGCGCCGGCGGCGTTCTCCACGTACAGAGCTTCGGAATAGCGCGCGAAGCCATCGCTCAGCCACCAGTCGTCCTTATTCGCCGGACTCACCGAAACTCCCCACCACTGGTGCGCAATCCCATCCGCCAGCAGGCGATAGTTGGTCTTTTCCGTGATCGACGGCCCCGCCATACCGACCAGCTCCGGAGCCCACGTATACGGCAGTGTGTCGCCCGGCAATTCGACCAGGTTCAGCTTCTGCGATTGCGGTAACCCGAACAGGGTGATGAAGTACGTGAACTCCTGCACCGCCGTCGTCGTATACGCCGGAGCGATGCTTTGGTGGGTCGGCTTGAAATAAACGTGCAGGTCCAGGCCCGCTTCATCGCTCTTGTATTCCTGGAAAACGCCGGCCACGATCGTTGCCGGAAAACTCGGCTTATCCGAGACGAAGGTAAACGTCTTGGTCGGCAGCACGCTCTCCGCGCCTTTCTTGGGCGGCGCCGTATCCGAGACCGTCATCTTGCCGCTCCCAATCACCAGCATGTGCGCCGGCACGTTGATGCTGATCGACGAAGTAAATCGGTTAAGACCGTACCCATTCACCGGAAACCAGCGTCCGGCATAAAGCAAATAGCTGGTATCGTCTCCGATGTAGGCGAGGTTTAGCCCCGGTACGGGACTGTTATCGGCGTTCTCCAGCTGCCCTTCGTATTCGAAGGTCAACGTCATCGAACTATCCTTGGAGAGTCCACTGGGGAGCGGCACGCGGATCGTAGAGTCCTGCGTGACTCGTTCGGCCGACAGTTGCTGCTTCTTCTCGTCCGTTACCTTGGTCACCCGCAGATCGTTGTGCAGTTCAAAAACCGCCACACTGAGATCCTGCAGGGCCGTGAACTTCACCTTGGCCGAGGCCGTCATCTGATGCAGATGCGGTTGCAGGACGACATTGATCTGGTAATCGTCCACGCGCAGCCGGGTCTTCTCCGCGGCGCCATGGGCAGGTAAACCCTGCAAAAGGAATAAGAAGGCGAACAACGTCGGTAAGACGCCGCGTACGCGTCGGAGGTTATTGGACATTCAGGAGAATCTCCAGGAAATGTAACTCATTTCCTATGATGAAGATTCTGACCCAAAAGATGTAGGGAACACAAGCGCGGTTAGGTCTCAGCCTTGCGCCGGGACAACCCCTTGGGCTGTCCGCTGGAGCAAAATTCCCCGACCCTGTGCCAGTCGAAGAATGAGTT
>JAICJP010000288.1 GCA_025928375.1 Candidatus Sulfotelmatobacter sp. | reverse complement strand
GCCCCTTCTGGTCGCCCCCGACGGAACCAAGCTCTCCAAGCGTCGTCACGGACCCGTGGTCAGCGTGACCACCTACCGTGACGCCGGTTTCCTGGCGGAAGCTTTCATCAATTTCCTCTGCCTGCTGGGCTGGTCGCCAAAAAATGATCGCGAACACATGAGCGTTCAGGAACTGATCGACGCCTTCTCCCTGGAAGGCATCAACCGCGCCAACGCAGTCGTCAATTTCAAGGATCCCGCGCCCACTCCCGAGGAGGCCTTCGATCCCAAGGCCGTCTGGCTGAACGCCGAGCACATCCGGGCTCTGCCCGTTCAGGACCTGAGCCAAAAGTTGTTGCCGGTTGTGCGTGAAGCTGGTTTCGAAATCGCGCCCGAAAGGATGCTGCAGATCACGCCCCTGATCCGCGAACGAATCAAGCTGCTGCGCGACGTCCTGACCGCCGCGGATTTCTTCTTTGTCGATCAGTTGCCGCCCTACGATCCTGCCGAACTGATTCCGCAAAAAGGGGATGCCGCCATGGCAAAGAAGGCCCTGGAGAAGGCACATGCCGTTCTCCCCAACGTGGAGTTCAGACACGATCCCCTGGATCAAGCTCTGCGCGCCGCTGCCCAGGAACTCGGACTCAAAGCCGGACAAATGTTTCAGCCCATCCGCGTAGCCGTATGCGGCCGCAAGAATGCTCCGCCACTGTTTGAAACCCTGGAAGTGCTCGGGAAGGAGGCGACGCTGAGGAGGATCGAGGAAGCACTCCGAAAATTGACTTAAAAAGCTAACCCCGGACCGCTTCCGGTTCGGGGCCATCAACCTGTCCAGTTACGAGTATATTGTCGAAAAGTCGACAAAGAAAGTCAATGTTACTTTTTTGAGTGTGGGAAGCTTTCCTGTCCCAAAGCTTCCCGCAGCGGCCGAATTACGGTTGCTGTGGACCCGGCGGGACTCGAACCCGCACCTTCCAACTGGACAGGTTGATGTGCTCCCGTTACACCACGGGCCCTAACTCCAGCCTAATCCCGAGATCCGAACTTGCTGCGATGGGAAGGGCCAAAATAATTTCATCCATTCCAAACTGGGAAAGGATTCGAAATCCCGCGGGAGGCCTGGGTGGAATTTTTCCTGCATCGCCAAAGCCCTCTTCCTGATCTATAGCGATGCGCTAAGCTGCGGTGTACAAAGCCCGCAACCCCGTTTGTTCCATTCTAAAGAAAGAAGGTCTTTCCCATGAAAGCGGTTCAAATCAGCAAGCCCGGTGGAAATTTCGAAATCGTTGATCGCCCCATCCCAGAACCCACCCGTGGCCAGGTCCGCATCAAAGTGGAAGCCAGCGGCATCTGCCACAGCGATGCTCTGGTCAAAGAAGGTGCCTGGCCAGGCCTGCAATATCCCCGCGTCCCTGGACACGAGATCGCCGGACGTATCGATGCTATCGGACCTGACGTCACTCTGTGGAAACCGGGCCAGCGTGTCGGTGTGGGTTGGCACGGCGGACACTGCTTTCAGTGCGATCCCTGCCGCCGCGGCGATTTCATCAATTGTAAGTTCGAGAAAATTACCGCCATCACCTTTGATGGCGGTTACCAGGAATACATGGTCGCTCCCGCCGAGGCCGTGGCTCTGATCCCGCAAGATTTGCCCGCCGACGAAGCCGCCCCGCTGCTATGCGCCGGCATTACCGTTTACAACGCGCTGCGCAATTCCGGAGCGCGCGCCGGAAACCTGGTCGCGGTCCAGGGCATCGGCGGTCTCGGCCATCTCGGAATTCAGTACGCCCGCCAGATGGGCTTTCGCACCGTCGCCATCGGGCGCGGCGCCGACAAGAAACCTCTGGCCCAGAAATTGGGCGCTCACGAATATCTCGATACCGATGCCGGACCGCCCGCCGAGGCCTTGCAGAAATTTGGGGGCGCTGACCTCGTTCTCGCAACCGCGCCCGACTCGAAATCGATGTCCGCGCTTGTAGATGGCCTTGCCCCGAATGGCACCCTTATGATCGTAGGTGCCGGTTTCGAATCGCTGACCGTCACGCCCCTTCAACTCATCGGCGGCCGCAAATCGATTCGCGGCTGGGCTTCCGGCACCGCTAAAGATTCGCAGGATACGCTCGAGTTCAGCGCCTTCAGCGGCGTGCGTCCCATGATTGAGCGCTACCCCCTGGAAAAAGCCGCCGACGCTTACAACCAGATGATTACCGGAAAAGCCAGGTTCCGTGTAGTTCTGACCATGGGCAAATAGAGGACGGGTACGAGTTCACCTGCTTTATAATAATTCTCGTACGATAATCAACCGGCCATCACAGCAGGATGATTAGGCCCCTTTCCCGAGCGACCTCCGCACGCTCCTGATGCAGCTGACCTGACGCACCCGGTACCGCCGGTCCCGCGCCAAAAAATTACCCCCAACTCAAACTCGAAAGGAAGATTCGCATGGCTGAAAAAGATGTTCCCGTCGTGAAATATGGAGACGTCACCCAGCGCGTCGGTGTAGAAGTCATCCGTAAGCGCGGTGTTGATGTCGAGAAGTTGATCAAGATGCTGATAGCCAACGCCGCCGCTGAATTCGCCAGTACGTATTACTACTACACCATCCTTCGCATGCACCTCGCCGGCCACGAGGACTACAAGGAAATCTGTGAGGACGCGAGACTCGAGGACCGCGCCCACTGGGAGCTGATCGTGCCCCGCATCTATGAACTCGGCGGCGAACTGCCCAACGATCTCCCCGCCTTCCATGACCAGGCGGGATGCCGCGCCGCCAAGCTTCCCGATCCTCCCACCGCCGTCAACATTCTGACTCTGCTCTTGGAGTCGGAGCGCTGCGCCATTCGCAGTTGGATCGAGATCTGCGACATGACCTTCGGCAAAGATCCGCGCACCTACGATATGGCTTCGCGCATTCTGAACGAAGAAATTGAGCACGAAGCCTGGTTCATCGAACTGCTGGCACACGAGCGCGACGGCAAGAGCATCCCCTCCGGCCACTTCCGCCGAGGAGAGCCCGGCCACGCCCCGTACAGCAAGAATGCAGCTTTCTACAATCCGTAAGCTTTAGAAAAAAGGGGGTGCCCCACGTCTCGCCGATGTTGCGAGACGTGGGGATTTGTGCCCTCCCACTTTGCGTTGGCGCCATGTAAGACTACTGTGAACGAATGTCTGAACCTGAAGTTTTCGAGGTCGAGTTATTCCACGACGACCGGACCCGTTCCATCCAGGTAAGCGGCGACGAGCACATCTGGGACGCCGCTTTCAAAGCAGGCATAGTTTTGCCCGCCATGTGTCATCAGGGATACTGCCTAACTTGTGCGGCACGCCTGCAGAGCGGCGAAGTAGATCAGGCCGACTCCGAACAATACTATCCCGCCGATCGCGACGCCGGTTTCGTCCTGCTCTGCACCGCCAAGCCGCGCTCCAAGCTCCAAATCAGAACCCATCAAGCCAAAGCAATGCGCGAATTTCGCAAAAGCAAAAACCTTCCCGCCCCCTACTCCTGGAACATAGGCTAGTCGCCTGCCTGACTTCCGAAGAACAAAAGTGCAATCAAATTTATTGACACGAAGTACTTTGCAATATAAAGTAACCTCGTGATCGCAGCAGACGAACCTTTTGTTCAGCCCCTTCGAGTTCGCTGGATCCCGCCTGCCATGTTGCAAGCTCCTCAACTGGAGGCAGCGCCCGGGATCGCTGCAGAAGTCGAGCCTTGCTATGCTCTCTTAGTGAATCCGTTCTATCCCAAAGATGCGAACGCGAGCTTCGGCAAGCACGTGCTAACGCCGAGCCTGGCTCTGACCAGCTTCGCGGCGGTCACTCCCGACCACTGGCGCGTCGAATACTGGGACGAGAACCTCCTGCACGGACGCCCTCCGCATCGGCCCATGCCGCAAGTAGTCGGCATTACCGTTCATCTCACCTTCGCCAAGCGGGCCTACGAGCTTGCGGATTGGTATCGCGCGCGCAGCGCTAAAGTAATTCTGGGCGGCTTGCACGTGCTCTCCTGTCCGGAGGAATGCGCGCCCCATGCCGACGCGCTCGCGTTGGGCGATGGCGTCCAACTCTGGCACCGCATTCTGCGCGACGTGGAGCAAGGGACACTTCAGACCCGCTACATCGCCAGCTATGAGAATGATTACCGCGATGACCCTCCGCCGCGACGCTCGATCCTGCCCCGCCGCAGCTTTCTCACCACCACCAGCCTGATCGCGACACGTGGATGTCACAACCGCTGCGGCTTCTGTTATCTGGCCACCGACGGCCTGCGCATGCCTTACCGCATGCGCCATCCTCAGCAAGTTGCGGCCGAATTCAAAGCAGACGATCAGCCGTATGCGGTCTTCATCGACAACAATTTGGGTTCCCGACGCGATTACCTGCATGCCTTATGCAACGCCCTGAGGCCGCTGAACAAGATCTGGAGTGCCGCCGTAACCATAGATGTCACGGACGATCCCGGCCTCATTCGCGCAATGGCCCTGGCCGGTTGCACAGGCGTATTCATCGGTTTCGAATCGTTATCCGACCAAAATCTCTCGGACGCAAACAAGAAGACTCCGAAAACGTCGGAGTATGCCCGCCGTGTGCGCATTCTCCACGACTACGGCATCCAGGTGAACGGCTCTTTCGTCCTCGGTTTCGATCACGATCGCAAAGATGTTTTCGCGCACACAGCGGAGTGGATTGAAGAGAATCGTCTGGAGTGCGCCACCTTCCACATCCTCACTCCATATCCGGCGACCCCGTTGTTTCGCCAGATGGAAGCGGAAGGCCGCATCCTGCATCGCGACTGGACCTTGTATGACACGGGCCATGCCGTCTTCCGGCCGAAGCACATGACTCCGGAAGAGCTTGAGCGAGGCTATGGGTGGATCTACCAGCGGCTGTTCTCTCATTCATCTATCTGGCGCCGCAGGCCGGAACAGTGGCAGGCCGTCCCGCTCTATCTCGCGATGTCGTACCTTTACAAACGATCGAACCGCTTTTGGCACTTGCTCATCCAGCACGATCTGGTGAACCCAGTCTGGAAGCCGCTGGTGGAGATGACCCGCTGGCGCCATGTGCGATTCCGGCGTCAGTTGGAGGCGCATCAAAGGAAGACGAGTGCAGCGGGGCAAATCGTATCCGCCGGCGTGTAGAGTACCCAATCTCCGCTGCCTCTCTCCTGCGGGGAAACCGGTCCACGTGACATTGCGATAAGATCAAAGAGTATGAATCCCTCAACAACTGAGGCAAAAATGGCGGAAAACTCCGCGCCCGAGCCTCGTCCCTCCAACTTCCTTCGCGATCGTATAGCCGAAGATCTGAAAACCAACAAATACAACGGACGTGTGCAGACTCGCTTCCCTCCCGAGCCCAACGGCTACCTGCATATTGGACACGCGAAAGCCATCTGCCTCGACTTCGGTCTCGCCGACGAGTTTGGCGGACACACCAACCTGCGCTTCGACGACACCAACCCTGAGAAGGAAGATGTCGAGTACGTCGATTCCATCATGGACGACGTGAAGTGGCTTGGCTTCCACTGGGACGGGCTCTATTACGCGTCCGATTATTTCAACCAGCTCTACGAGTGGGCCATCAAGCTGATCAAAGACGGCAAAGCCTACGTGGACGATCTCTCGGCCGACGAGATTCGCAAATATCGGGGTACGCTCACCGAGCCCGGCAAGGACAGCCCGTACCGTAACCGCTCGGTCGAAGAGAACCTGGATTTATTCGAGGGCATGAAGGCGGGCGAGTTCCCCGACGGCTCCAAGGTTCTGCGCGCCAAGATCGACATGGCGTCACCCAACTTCAATATGCGCGACCCCGTGATGTACCGCATCCTGCACGCCGAGCATCACCGCACCGGGAACAAGTGGTGC
>JAICJP010000383.1 GCA_025928375.1 Candidatus Sulfotelmatobacter sp. | reverse complement strand
TCATTTCCTATGATGAAGATTCTGACCCAAAAGATGTAGGGAACACAAGCGCGGTTAGGTCTCAGCCTTGCGCCGGGACAACCCCTTGGGCTGTCCGCTGGAGCAAAATTCCCCGACCCTGTGCCAGTCGAAGAATGAGTTTCGCCGCCCGATCCGCAGCCTGCTGCCCGCCTGGTTCACATGTTCCCCGGAGTTTTTCCTTGACCTTGGCTAAACCGGCGAGCATCCGGGCTCGAGGCGCGCCGTCTGGAACAATTTCTTTCACGCGCGCCACTACATTCTCGGCCGTGAAATCGTGCTGCACAAGTTCGGGGACGACTTCCTCTTCCGCGATCAAATTCACCATGGCAAATCGCGGGACCTTTACCCGCGGTTTGCCCAGCAAATAGGTTAGCGCGGAAACGCGGTAAACCATCACGAACGGTAAATTCATCATTGCGGCCTCCACTGTGGCCGTGCCGCTTGCCACAATCCCCGCCCGCGAGTGGAACAGTGCGGGAAGCGATTCTGGAACCAGCGTGATCTTATTTCGCCCAATTAACTGCTGCAGAAAATTCCGGTCGAGGGTGGGTGCCACGGGAAGAACATATTCATACTCCGGCCCGAGCAGCCCCGCTGATTCCAGAATCGTCGGCAGATTCATGCGAACTTCCTTGACCCGGCTCCCCGGCATCAAGGCGATCCACTGTTTGCCGGGATCAAGATTGAACTCTTTCGCGTAATCCGCACGTGCGATCGATGGGTAAGGTAGTTCCGCTAGAGGGTGCCCGACAAAAGTCGCATCCACCCCGCGTTCCCGGTAGAACTTCTCTTCAAAGGGGAAAATGACCAGCGCCTTATCGATGTAGTCCCGAATCAGCCGTACTCGCCCCTGCCGCCACGCCCAGAACTGCGGCGCGACGTAGTACACGGTAGGAATCCCGCGCCGTTTCATCTGCCGCGCCACCCGCCAGTTGAACGCCGGAGAATCGATGACGATCGCGAGATCAGGCTTGCGTCGGTCCGCCTCGGCAATCAGGTGTTTGTAGAGCCCAAGAATTTTCGGCAGGTGGTTGAGAATCTCAGTGATACCGACGACAGCAAGATATTTGGCATCGATGACGGTGTCGCATCCCGCAGCGCGCATGCGCTCCCCGCCAACCCCAAAAAATTCGAGGGTTTGTGTAGGGATGGTTTCTGTAGGGACAGCCGCCATCGGCTGTCCAGCGGAGCGAAGCTCCGCAGGCTTTTTGCTCACTTCGAAAACCGCAGGGCTACGCCCTGCCGGACCGCCGATGGCGGCTGTCCCTACACGGGCGCAGGCGCGCCGCAAAGCCTCGATCAGCTGCGCACCATACATTTCTCCGGATGCTTCTCCGGCAGAGATGAGAATGAGCACACAGCATTGTAAAGCGCCCGGCCCAAGCCGGCGCGGCACCCGCGTCAATCGTCTGCGCTGACGCTCGACTCTGAGGCTTGCGGAATGACTGGAACTTCCTGGTCCTTGTACTGCAGTTGATAAAGCTTGTAATAAATCCCGCGGTTCGCCAGCAGTTCCTGGTGCGTGCCCATCTCGCGCACCTGGCCTTTGTGCATGACGATGATCTTGTCCGCGCGTTGAATCGTCGACAGCCGGTGCGCAATGATCAGCGACGTCCGCCCCTCCACCATGCGGGCCAGTGCATCGCGCACGCGGAACTCCGTCTCCGTATCCACGCTGGAAGTGGCTTCGTCCAGAATCAGAATCTTGGGTTCGTGCGCCAGGGCCCGCGCAAACGAGATCAGCTGCTTCTGGCCCGTAGACAGGGTGGAGCCGCGCTCGCGCACTTCCTCGTCAAACCCCTTCGGCAACTCTCGGATGAACTCGGCCAGGTTGACGTCCTCTGCCGCCTGCTGCACGTGCGCGTCCTGAATGCGCTCGGTGCCCAGCCGGATGTTCCCCCCGATCGTTCCCGTAAACAGAAACGGATCCTGCAGCACCACCCCGAAGCGCCCGCGCAGATCAGCCAGATCCATCTCCTTTACATCCACGCCATCGATGCGGATCGCTCCCTTTTGCACATCGTAAAAGCGCATGAGCAGCGAGATGAGCGTAGTCTTGCCCGCCCCCGTGTGACCAACCACCGCTACGGTCTCTCCAGGCTCAATGACGAAGCTGACGTCTCTCAGAACCCAGTCAGGCTGTCCGCTCGCGGGCGCTGCACTTTTGCTGATTTTCCATGATTGAGTTGACTCCGTCCCCCCATGCCCATTACTGCCTTCCGGCTCTTTGCTTTCTGCCATGTCGCGGTACGCGAACCACACATGATCGAATTCGATCCGTCCGGGACCTTGCGGCTTCCTGGTTACCGCCGGCGAGACTACCTCCACCCTCGCATCCAGCAACTTGAAAATCCGTTCGCTTGCCGCCATCGCCGACTGCAGGATGTTGTACTTCTCGCTGAAATCCATGATCGGCCGGAAAAAGCGCATGGAGTATTGCGTGAACGCGATCAGAACGCCCAGCGACGCCGCCGTCGCGACGAAGTGAAACGAAATCAGGTGCTGGGGATCGAACTGGATGCTCACGCTCTTGGAAACGATCGCCCGCATCACATCCTGTCCGCCGTACCAGATCACGCAAGCAATTGCGATCGCCGAAAAGAAATCCACCGCGGGATAGTACAGCGCGTACGCCAGGATCGCGTCTTTGTACGCGTCCATGTGGCTGCGGTTAATTTCGGAGAACCTCTGGTGCGCCTTGCGTTCCCGGTTGAACAGTTGCAGCACCACCATGCCACTGACATGTTCCTGCAGATAAGAGTTGATGCGCGCAATGGCGACGCGAATTCGCCGGTAGGAGTCTCGCACCTTGTCGCGAAAGATTTTCGTCGCCACCACAATCAACGGCAGCACGGCAAACGTGATCAGCGCCAGCTTCCAGTTCATACAAAGCATGATGGCGACAATTCCCGCCAGAACGAAGAAATCTTCAAAGATCGACACCACACCCGAGGTGAACATCTCGTTCAACGCGTCGACGTCGGTGGTCACGCGCGTGACCAGCCGCCCAACGGGATTCTTGTCATAAAATCCCACGTGCATGCGCTGCAGATATCGAAAAATCTGGCTCCGCAGATCGAACATCACCTTCTGTCCCGTCCACTGCATGAAGTAGGTTTGCAGGAATTCAAGAACGAAGGTAAAGATCAGCAGCCCGAAATAAATACCCGAAATCTGCGCGATACCCTTGAGAGGCCGCGGATCCAGCCAGTTCCACAAGCCCGACATCGCCCCCGGCGTCGGCGCCAGGTAACGGTCCACAGCCACTTTCACCAGGTAGGGCCCCAGCACATCGGCAAACGACTTCAAAATGATGGCGGTAAGCGCGATCCCGACCTGCCATCCATACGGACGCAGGTATGTCAGCAGCCGCCGCATCAGGCGGCTGTCATACGCTTTACCTAATACTTCCTCTTCCTGGGCCATGAGCTAAGAATTACGCGGGAGGCTACGAGACGCCTTCCCACAGGGTACCTCAAATAGATGGCCTAGACGGCGCCGGGGATGGAAAGACTTTCCGATGGGATAATGAGAAGAGTGCCTCTGGGCGTATACATTTCGGTCCCTTTCTGCCGCACCAAGTGCACTTACTGCAACTTCGCCTCGGATGTGTTTTCCCGTGCCGTCTTCGAACGCTATGTAGATCGAGTGTGTTCGGACATTGCCAGCGCGGAGCGCGACGCCGCCGACATGGGCGGAAAGTTCGAAAGGGAAGTGGACTCCATCTACCTTGGCGGAGGCACGCCGACGGTACTCGAACCTGCCCAGCTTCAGCGCCTGTTCGACGCAGTGCGCGCGCAATTCCAAGTTACGCCGGACGCCGAAGTGACCGTCGAGTGCGCTCCGGGAACGCTCTCTTCGCAGCTCGTCGGCAGTCTCCTCCATTACGGGGTGAATCGTGTCAGCCTCGGCGTTCAGTCCTTCATCGACCTCGAGGCCGCGGCGGTCGGCCGCCTCCACAAGCGCGCCACGGTGCTCGAGGATATTGCTCACCTGAAGGCAGCCGGAATTGCCAACATCAATATCGACCTGATCGCGGGACTGCCCCATCAGACCGCACAGAGCTGGCAGGAATCTCTGCAACAACTCATTGCCACCGAAGTACCGCACGCCAGTATCTACATGCTAGAAGTCGATGACGACTCCCGCCTCGGTCGCGAACTGATCGCGGGCGGCACCCGCTATCACGCGCATTTCGTTCCCGACGACGACGCCACTGCAGACTTCTACCTCGCTGCCTGTGAGACGTTGAGCGCGGCGAGCGTCTCCCAATACGAGATCTCCAACTTTTCCCGCCCTGGATTCGAGTCCCGGCACAAC
>JAICJP010000253.1 GCA_025928375.1 Candidatus Sulfotelmatobacter sp. | reverse complement strand
TTGGTTGCGGGGGGTGGATTTGAACCACCGACCTTTGGGTTATGAGCCCAACGAGCTACCAGACTGCTCCACCCCGCATTGTGATGATAGCAACCGCCTGAGCACGCGTCAAACTCGTGCGAGAGACCACCGCTTCCAGTTCGATCGGCTGCGCAGAATACAAGCATCCTATCTATGCCGCCGACAATCCAAGGCATATCGATCCATTGACGCACTCGGCTGGACAATGAATCGCATTGCAAGGAGGATTTCTTACTATGGCGAAGAAGGAAAGTGCAGGTCAGCAGTCATCGCTGAATGCGCAGCCGCGGATTCATCAGCGCGCCGCTGAAATTCAAACTTATGGCACCGTATCGCATGCACTGCCGCTCGAGTTGGAAGAGCCGGTTCGTCTGGAAATGACCGAGCAACTGAATCAGTTGCTGGCCGACACTATCACTTTGCGGGACCTCTACAAAAAATCACACTGGCAAGTTGCTGGACCGACGTTTTACCAGTTGCATCTTCTATTCGACAAGCATTTCGAAGAGCAAGTCGAGATCGTGGACACGATTGCCGAACGTATCCAGTTGCTGGGCGGAATATCTCTAGCCATGGCGCATGACATTGCAGAGACCACCAGAATTGAGCGCCCCCCACGCGGTCGCGAAGAAGTGCCGGTTCAGATTTCGCGGCTCCTGGATGCGCACCAGGTCATAATCGGGGAATGCCGTGAGCTAGCCGATCGTGCCGACGAAATCGGGGATCACGGAACCAACGACATGGTCGTGAGCGATGTGCTGCGCACCAACGAACTGCAGGTATGGTTCCTCAGTGAGCACCTGGTGGAAATGCCGTTGATACACGCGCAGGATCCACAGTTCAAAAAAGCTGGATAGCGGCGACCAAATGCGGGTCCGAGTTCGGGCCCGCCAGTTTTCTGTCCCATGTCTTCGGAAGGATAGCTGCCCTTCACCCGTTCGCCGCGGCGTTTGCGAGATGACTAACGGTCATAGTCGTCGCCCACCACCGACTGTTTCGATTTCGCGCTGCTTATTTACCGAGTTGCAAGCCGGGCACTCTTTCGCTATGCTGTCGTGACTTGAAGTCACGTGATGTCCGCGAGCGCAACCAAGCCGCCTCTGACTTTGTCGTCCACCAATCCGGACAGAGTACATCCTCGTTCGCAAGCCAAGCGCAGGAGCATCGTGGACGCCGCGACCCGGCATTTCGCTGAGCATGGCTACGAAGATGCGCGCGTCGCGGATATCGCCCTCGCCCTCGGAATCGCAAAAGGCTCAATCTTCCAACACTTCGGCAGCAAGGACGCGTTGTTCCTCGAGGTGTACAAGCGCGCGGTGCGCTCTTTTTCGAAGTATCTGGACGTTCCGCCGGAAGTGCGCGAGGCAGGATTTTTCGAAGTGCTGCGCTATTGGCTCATCCGCACGGAGCACATGGTGCACGAAGATTGGATCCCGTACAGAATTTATCTCCTGGGCAATTACGGTACCGACCTTGCGCTCAAGCGGGAGATCAACCGGTTTCTGATCAGCGAGGATCCCTACGGCCGGGTGGAGTTCGTTCGCTTTGGATTGCAGCGCCGCGAACTGCGCGACGAACTGGAGATTGAACTCATTGTTTCCATTATCGACTGGATGGTCGAGCGCTTTCAGGATGCACTGCTGACCGCCGAACTCGATCCCGGCTTGTTCCGCCGCCAGGGAGAGCTGCCGGAGAAGAAGGAAGCCAGGATTCAGCAGTTCCTCTCGGTACTGGAACGAGCGATTGGAGCGGAGCGGCCCGCCTTTGCGGCGAAACGGGTTCAACGAAGCGAGCGCCGCTGATCTTTGCAGGGGAACTTATGAGCATGACGGTATCTGTGGAACAGATTCTAGCTAGCTACGACGACCGCGCGCCGCTGTCGCACGCGTCTACAATTCCGGGATCGTGGTACACCGATGCTCGCATCGCCGAGCTCGAGCGCCTCAACGTATTCAGCAGAACATGGCAACTGGTGGCGCGTACCGCACAATTGCAGAATCCTGGAGACTTTGTGAGCACGCGCCTGGCAGGAGAACCGATTGTCGTTGTTCGCGGAACCGATGGACAACTGCGCGCGTTCTACAACGTCTGCCGGCATCATGCGGCCGCGGTTGCGACTGAAGCCTGCGGGCATGCATCCATCCTGCAATGCCCGTATCACGGCTGGAAGTATGGCCTGGATGGGACTCTGAAAGGCATGCCTGAATTCGACGGAGTAGAAAAATTCGAGCGTGCGGACAATGGACTGGTTCCCATCCGCGTGGAGACCTGGGAGTGCTTTGTTTTTGTGAATTTCGATTCCGACGCGGTGTCACTGAAGGACTTTCTCGGCGGGCTAGTGAAGCGGATCGCATCCTTGAATATCGGCCAACTGCATTATTTCGATCGCCGGACTTACGACCTCCATTGCAACTGGAAAGTGTTCGTGGATAACTATCTCGATGGTGGATATCACGTTCCTCACCTGCACAAGGGATTGAACTCGGTTCTCGACTACAAGCAATACACCATCGAAAACGAAGACCGGTACTGCTTGCAGTCGAGCCCCATGGTTGCGTCGCAGGAAGATGCGGCGACCGGGGCCACCCGCAAAGGAGATCGCGCCTGGTACTTCTGGCAATATCCCAACCTGATGATCAATTGCTACGAAGGATACATGGACACAAACTATGTGATCCCAGTCGACGCCGATCACTGCAGGGTGATTTTCGATTTCTATTTCAGCGACATAAGTGAATCGCGCAAGGTCTACAACACTGAATCGGTGGACGTGGGCAATCGGGTGCAGGAGGAAGATCTGGGAATCTGTGAGGATGTGCAGCGCGGGCTGAAGTCGCGCGCCTATGGGGCGGGTCGGCTCTCAGTGCGGCGCGAAGCTGGAGAGCAGTTGTTTCACCGCTTACTGGCGGCTGATTTGAAAGCGCCCTCCGCCGTTACGGTAGAAAAAATAAACGTTAAACTCTAAATCTCGGAAACCTCGCAGCGGGTCACTGATATTCGCGCGGGATAGTTTCCTGCCAACTTCTGCTCCGGTACATCTGCCCGTCCTTCAGTAGTTCTCGCGTGTACTGGTAATAGAAGTTCTTTTCATGGGTAGTGACCAGCAGATGTCCGCGCCAAGTCAGGGTGCGTCCTCTTAGCGCGAAGACACTTTCAGCTTCCCCGTGCACCGAGCAGGTTTCCGGATGTGCGTCGTCCGCCTCGTAGGGCCGCGAACCCTCCCCAGGAAATGCCGAACATCCCGACGTTTCCGTTTGACCAGGATTGATGCGCGAGCCATGCGATGACCTGCTCACCGTCCTGCTGCTCCTGCTCGGAGTATTCGCGTTCGGGAGGAGCGCCTTCACTAGCCCCGAATCCACTGATGTCAACCCGAACGCTCACGTAACCGCGGCGAGCGAAGTAGGTGTGCTTGGGATAATCCTCAGGGGCAGCGCCGTCATCCTTGCGATACGGAAGATATTCGAGCAGGGCGGGAAATTTCTCGCCCGGCTTAGCTCCTTGCGGCACATACAAGGTTGCGGCCAACCGGACCCCGTACTTCATTGGGATCCACGCCGGCTGCATCTTCACTTGATAATTTGGCGGCGATGGGCCCTCGACAGTAACGGCAATGCAACAAAGAATCCCCAACCCGCAGAGACGGCAGAAAGATTTGAGCAAGGGGGCTCCGTGCAATTGAATGCGGACTCGGAGTCATTCTGTCCCGCCCTGCTCGCGGCGCAGGGCGCGCAGATCGATGCCGAGTTGTTCCGCCTTCTTATACAGGTGACTGCGCTCCAGGCCAAGTGTTTTCGCCGCGAGAGTGATGTTGTTCTGGCTGCGTTTGACTTCGGCCAGAATAACCTCGCGCTCAAATGACTGCACGCGCTCGGCCAAAGTTCCAGAACTATCTGTTTTCCCACCGCTTGCGCCGGCGGGGGAGTGCGGCAGCGCCATCTCGATCGTGTCCGCATCGACCCGCCCATCGGTCGCCAACAGCATGATTCGCTCGACAATGTTGCGCAGTTCGCGAACGTTCCCCGGCCAGGAATACGACTGCAGCGCTTGCATTGACTCGCTAGAGAAGGGAACTGGCTTCCATCCGTTCTGCGAGCACACCTGTTCGGCAAAGTGCTTCACCAGCGCAGGAATATCTTCCCCGCGCTCTCGCAAGGGCGGAAGGACCAGAGGATAAACGTAAATACGATGGAACAAATCCTGGCGAAACTTTTCTTCGCGCACGCGTGCTTCCAGGTCGCGATGAGTTGCAACCAGGACGCGCACGTTCACGGCAATAGGCTTGTCGCCGCCAATCCTTTCTATCTCTCCTTCCTCCAGCACGCGCAAGAGCTTGGCTTGCATTTGGAGCGGCATATCGCCTATCTCATCCAGAAAAATCGTGCCCTGATCCGCCTGCTCAAACTTGCCAATGTGCCGTCCAGAAGCGCCGGTGAACGAGCCTTTCTCGTGGCCGAACAGCTCTGATTCAATCAGTTCTGCCGGGACGGCGGCACAGTTCAAGGTCACGAATGGTCCAGACGACCGCGGGCTCCGGTCGTGGATCGTGCGCGCGACCAGTTCCTTGCCTGTGCCGGTCTCTCCCAGGATGCAGACGCGCGACTCGCTCGCAGCCACGCGCTCCAGTTGGGCCACCAACCGCCGCATGGTCTCGCCCTTCCACACGATTTCGTGCTTCCCGAGGCGCTGGCGTAATTGCCGGTTCTCCCGCTCCAGTCGTTGCAACTTCAGCGCGTTGTCCACCGTGAGCAGCAGCTTGTCCGTGGAGATCGGCTTTTCCAGAAAGTCGAGTGCTCCCAGCCGCGTTGCTCGAACCGCCATCTCAATATGTGCCTGGCCCGACATCATGACCACCGGTGTGCTCACTCCCTGCTGCTTAAGTTCCTCCAGCAAGGCCAGCCCATCCTTTCCTGGCATCACTACGTCAGAGAGAATCAAGTCGAAATTCTGCGCTTTCGCCAGTTCGAGTGCTTTGGCGGCGTTGTCGCAGACTCTGGCTTCGTGTCCCGCAAGGCGGAAAGCCCGCGAGAGCGAAGCCAGTGTGTTGGCCTCATCGTCTACGATCAGCAAATGAGCTTTCAACGGTAAGTCCCCCCTCCTCAGCTTCGGACCGGCTCGCCGGCATCTTGCCTGCTTCTCCGCCGATGTCACCTGATAGCTCAGGACGCACCGGCAGTTCAATGACGAACGCAGTTCCTTTCGCCGGCTCGCTCCGCACCGCGATTGTTCCCCCATGATCGCTTATTACGGATTGAACGATCGCCAGGCCCAGACCGCTTCCGTGTTGCTTGCTCGTGTAATAAGGAGTGAAGATGCGCGCGCACTCTTCGGGCGTGAGCCCCGCGCCAGTGTCGGCGACTTCGATGACGACCTTCTGGGGCTCGCGGCGGCTGAGCAAGGTGAGCTTTCCTCCCTGCGGCATCGCGTCCATCGCATTGAGTACGAGATTGGAGATAGCGCGGTGCAGCAGTTCCGGATCGGCTGCGATTGGGCCAAGACTATCGTCCGTTTCCAGATGGCATTCTATGGCGCACTTTCCCGGTACTTTCAATTGTGCCTGGAATAACTGCACTACGCCTCGGAGCACCTCGTTGACGTTCACTCGCTGCAACTCCGGTTGCGGCATTTTCGAGAATTCGCTGAATCTGCTGATAATCCCTTTCAGGTTTGCCAGTTCAGTGAGCAGAGTCTGCGAGCTTTCATGAAACACTTCTTCGAACTGTTCTGGAGATTGAGTTCGGGCGCGGATCAGGTTTTCGACGGTGAGTTGAAGGGGGAAGAGCGGATTCTTAAGCTCGTGAGCTAAACGTCGAGCCAACTCGCGCCATGCCGCAACCCGCTCGGCTTGCACCAGGCGCTCTTTTTGCGCCAGCAACTCCATCGTCATTTGGTTGAATGAACTGGCGAGCTGGGCTACCTCGTCGTGTCCGCTCACTTGCACGCGAGTGTTCCAGTTTCCGCCAGCCACGCTCTGGGCCGCGCCGGCGAGGTGTTCAATAGGTCGCGTGACGCGTGCCGCGGCCCAGCCACTGAGAAAAAGTGCGAGAACGATTCCACCGCCTCCGGCCAGCAGGGCTGCGTCCCGAATTCGTCGGCTCAGTTCGACATAGGTGCGCCGGGATTGTGCAATGAGCAAAATGCCCAGCAGTGGGCGATTTTCTCCCAGACCACGCAAAGGAATGGCGTGAACGATCTCCTCATCGGCTCGGTCCGATGACCATCTGACAGGCGTGGACATCTCCTGGTTGCTGCGTCTCACGGCCTCGACCAACGGGGCAAGCTTCTCAGCAGGCCGTATATCCTCAGAAGAGGCAGAAGCATTGACGAGGAGGGCGGCAGAGAATGTCTCTCCTCTATTCTGATATAGCAGGACGCGCATTTCCGGAACGACATTCAGTGTCGACAGGAAGGTCTTGTCGAGGCGCCGTCCACCAACAACGTATACCGGATGTTCGCGGTCACCG
>JAICJP010000005.1 GCA_025928375.1 Candidatus Sulfotelmatobacter sp. | reverse complement strand
GTGTAGGAATAGTGCGGGAACCTGCAGGGCGGGTCTGTGACTCGAATCACAAGACGAGGCACTACTTGTGCCAAAATGGAACTCAGCATAGCAGGGCGATTCGCTTAAAGATCTCCCTTGAAGCAGCGCCAGTCTGCTCTTCAAATCGTTTTTGTACGACACTCTGGTCGGCTCGATGTTAGCGCACGTGCGGGTTCCCGCGAGGGCTGATTCTCTCCGACTGCGAGGCCTTGGAGTGCTGAAGTCTTGCCCGAATCGGGGTCGTGATTACACAAAAAGCTCGCAACTATTATGCGTGTTTATGCTGGTTCACCTCCAAGCTATACCGTTGGGTTCGCAGCCCTGAACAGCTTGGAGGTGTCGTCGATCCGGTAGACTGCGCTTATAATCAGGAACTTACGAGGGCCATGGCCGCAATCAAATCTTTTAATGGCGCATCGAAAGCGCGCGTGAATCGAATATGGCATGGCAGACATTCTGAAAAAGTATATTTTCGCGAGCGACTTCGATCAGACGCTCACGTTTAACGATTCCGGATATGTATTGGCCGAACTGGTCGGCATTCCGATAGAGGAGTTCGCCCGCAAGTCCAAGGGCATGGCCAAAATCAACCTGGTACAGCAGGGAGCGGAATTAGCCTACTTGCTGCTTCACGATCCTGAATTCCGCCAGAAGGTTCGCAAAGAACACCTTCGCGAAGTCGGCAGGCGTATCCGTCTGAAGAGCGACATCAAGCTGCTATATCAGTTGCTCGATACAGGTATTGACGGACATCAGTTTGATTTTTATGTGCTCTCTGCCGCACCGGTGGAAATCGTCCGATCGGCATTGGAGGACATTGTTCCTCCGGATCATATCTATGGCACGGAGTTTCGCTACAAGTCTTCGGGCGAGATCGATACGATCATCCGCGCCACGGCGGGATATGGAAAAGTCGCAGTGCTCGACAAATTGTTGGTTGAGAAGGTGGCCGGGCCCGACCACGTCGTGTACACGGGAGACGGCAGTTCCGATATTCACGTCATGTTGCACATCAACGCGCGAGATGGGCTGACCATCGCGGTCTCCGAGGCGCCGAACGTATCCCAAGTCGCCAAACGGACCGTTTTGAGCACCAGCGCGCTGGCCGTACTGGCACCGATTCTGGAGGAGATTGCGGGATGGGAGCGCTATCGCATCCGCAGCCTTTTTGAAGCTAACCACATGTTGATCCAGGAGTGGGAGCGCGTGCGCACGGATTGGCTGACCGTGCGCCCCGCCGCCCAGTTCACTCCGGAAGAAGGCGTGAAGACCGAGGCCAAACTGGAAAGCGCGAGGACCTAGCACCATGCTGCGCGACAAAAGCCTGATTCCGTTATCGCACCAGCACCAGCGCGCACTGGCACTGTGCGTAAGAATCGAGCGCGCCTCGCCCATTCCGCAGAACGATCTGGGCGCGTGGCAAGCGGAGGTTGCACACCTGGTTCAGAGCGAAATAGCGGTTCATTTCGCGGCCGAGGAGGAGATTGTTTTCCCTGCGGCGGAAAAGTTTGAGGAGTTGAGAGCACTCGTGAGGCAGCTGATTTCTGAGCACGCAAACCTGCGCACCATGTTCGCCAACGCGCAGGAGGACAGTCTATCTTCAAATGAGATTTTAGTTCTCGCGCGTAGCCTTTCCACACATATTCGAACGGAGGAGCGCCAACTCTTTGAGCGCATGCAGCAGTTGCTGAGTATTGAAGAACTCGGGATTTTGGGCAGCAAACTCCAGTCCGCATTGAAGGACAGCGAGGAAGCTTGTCGATTGCCTTCTGCAACTACTCGCTTGCGACCGCTGAAGTAAGTTGCCGGCGCGCGCTAAACAGCAGCGGATACGGAAACTCTCTACTGTCTGGGAACGCGATCGCTCAGTTCGACAAGGTGGACTAATTTCGCGGCGAATTCATCCTTCAGTTGCGATTGCTGGAAACGCCAGCGCCAGTTCCCGTTGTCCAGACTGGGAGTGTTCATGCGGGCATCGCTGCCCAGACCGAAAACATCTTGCAGCGGGACGATGCTTAAACTCGCGGGTGAACAGACAGCTGCACGGATGAAGGCCCAGTGGATTCCATCATCGCTGGCGCCGACATAGGCTTCAGCATTGCGGCGCTCGTGATCTGCGGCGCCGGAATTCCACCATCCGACCACCGTATCATTATCATGCGTGCCGGTGTACATAACTTTTCCGGCAGCACGGTGCGGCAGGTACATGTGCGCGCCTTCATCCCCGAAGCCGAATTGCAGGACAGCCATGCCAGGGATTTGCAGCCGATCCCGCAACGCATGCACCTCGGGTGTAATGAAACCAAGATCCTCGGCAAAGAACGGCAACCCGCCCAGAGCTTCGCGCAGCTTCAAGAATAAGTCGTCGCGAGGGCCATCGACCCAGCGGCCGTTTACGGCGGTAACATCACCCGCGGGAATTTCCCAGAACTGGTCGAAGCCGCGAAAATGGTCGAGGCGGATGTAGTCGCAATTGCGCGTGGCCCAGCGTAAGCGCTGAATCCACCACTGGTAGCCACGCTCTTTCATCACCTCCCAGCGGTAGAGGGGATTGCCCCAGCGTTGTCCCGTCTTGCTGAAAAAATCCGGGGGAACGCCGGCAACGACTTCTGGATCCAGATTGCCGTTCAGGCGAAACAACTCGCGATGCACCCAGACGTCGGCGCTGTCGTGGTTCACGAAGATTGCAACATCGCCGACGATGCGAATGTTCCGCTCGCGGCAGTAGCGCCGAAGATCGGCCCATTGCTCGTAAAACGCAAACTGCAGCGCGCGTCGTATTCTCAGGTCGTCGGCCAATTCTTTACGAGCCTGGGCCAACGCCGGGGGCTCCCGATGCGCCAACTCGTGCGGCCACTGATTCCAGCAGGCCAGCTTGTGCTTGGCACGCAAGGCGTCGAAAAGAACGAAGTCGTCGAGCCACCAGGAATTTTCCGAACAGAACGATTCGAAGCGGCGCAAAGAGTCGCCCGAGGCGGATCTCAGAAATGCTCTTCCCGCTTCGAACAGGAGAGGCATTTTCTGGTGGAACACGCGATCGTAGTCGACGGGACCCGACGCAGCATCCAGGTGCGCAAGTTGCGTGCGATCGATCCAGCCCTGATCCGCAAGGCGTTCCAAACTGATCAGGATGGGGTTTCCAGCAAAGGCTGAAGTGGCCGAGTAGGGCGAGTTGCCGTAGCCAAGAGGACCAAGTGGCAGCACCTGCCAGATACCCTGCCGCGCGGCCGCCAGGAAGTCGACAAAGGAATAAGCCGCCGGGCCGAAATCTCCCACCCCGCCATGCGAAGGCAGCGAAGTGGGATGAAGCAGAATACCAGCGGCGCGCGGAAGAGACATGAAGCAGCTTACATTCCTTGCTCGCTGCCGCTGCGGCTGAGCGCCTTGAGTTCGTCGTCGTTCCGGCGGATCTTGCCGGATTTGGTCATCTGGTCGACTACGTTGCTGACGAATAGTCCGAAGCGCTCCTGCTGTTTCTGCTGCAACAACTGATCGCGAATTTGATCTTTTTTCGCGGCGTATTCGGCCTCCGAAGGCTGCTCGAGCTGGAGGATCTGAAGCACCGAAGCGTCGCTTCCATTGTTGATGGGACCGGTAATCTCTCCGGGCTTCATGGTGAACGCCACCGCAGCCTGCCCGGACATCGAGCCCACCTCGGGAACCTGGCCCTCAGGAGCAACGAGATCACTGGTCTTCATCGTCGCGCCCAGTTCCTTAGCGGCGCGTTTCAGATCGTGCTCCGCCTTGGCGCGATCGGAGAGTTCCTGCGCTTTTTGCGTGAGCAGCACATTAGAACGCTCATTCTTGAATTCATCTTCCACGCGGCTCTTGATTTCCTCAAAGCTGGGTGTTGCTGCGGGCTTTACTGCCAGCAACTGATAGATGACGATTCCCTGCGAGGAGGAAGCCTCGTCGGGCGGAGATTTTTCCTGTTCGGTGAAGACGGCGTCCATAAACTGCGGCGCCGGGCCAAGCCCGGGGAGCATATCTTTGCGAGAGAAGAAATCAGAGGTAATCACCGGCACGCCCTGTGCGGCCGCGGCGGCATCGAGGCTCTGCTTGCGAGCTTGTGCGAGCAGGTCGTCCGCTTTCTTCTGGGCCGCCTGCAGTGCCTTCTGGTGCTTCAGGATCGGTTCGATCTCGCTCTTCACATCGTCCGGCGACTTCATGTGGGCGTCCTGCTTGTCGTCCACGCGGATGATGTGGAAGCCGTAACTGCTCTTGATCAAATCGCTGATCTGTCCCTTGGGCAGAGAAAAGGCGGTCTTTTCGAACTCGGGCACGGTCTGGCCTCTGCCGATCCATCCCAGAGATCCACCCTGCTTGGCGCTGCCGGGATCTTCGGAATACTTTTTTGCGAGTTCTTCAAAATTCGCACCCGACTTGACCTGCTTGAGCAGATCTTCGGCGCGGCGCTGGGCTTCGGCGGCGCCCTTCTCGTCCACCTTGCCGTCAGGTCCGGGGAGAGGGGTCTTAATCAGGATGTGACTGACCTTGACCTGCTCGGGAACGCGGTACTGATCGCGATGTTCGTCGTAATACTTCCGGAGATCGTCGGGCGTCACCTGGACGCTGGACTCGAGCTTGTTTACGTCGATCACCGCGTACTTGACCTGGCGCTTTTCGGGGATTGAATTGGCATAGGTCGCTTTGTGACCCTCGTAGTAAGCCTTGAGTTCCTCGTTCGTAGGGTGCAGGCCTTTCTTAATATCGTCCTGCTTGAGAACCGCGTATTCAAATTTGACTTTAGTGTTCTGCTTGACGAATTGCTCGTGGATCTCAGCGTCGCTTACATTGGCGCTGCCGGAAATCAAGGCTTGCAACTTGGTCAGAAGGATGTCATTGCCCACGGCTTCTTCGAACTTCGCAGGCGTCAGATTCGCGCGCTGCAGCATGTCTTCGTATTCGGTCTGGCCGATGAAGGTGCCTCCCGGAAAGAAAGTTGCCGCATAGCGGCCGTGCTGCAACTCATTCTTGATTTCTTCCGGACTGCTGCGCAGTCCCATTCGGCCGGCTTCGGTAATCAATGCCTGGCGGGTAATCAGTTGCTCGGCCGCGCGCTGGGTGAAAAACGGCAACAGCATACTCATATTGGCAGTGCTGCCCTGCGGCATCTGCTGCTGGAGCATCTGGCGGGCGGTCTGGCGCACCTCGTCGGCAGTGATGTCCTCGCCATTCACCTTGGCGACAATGCCCTTCCCGGGCGTGCCGCCGAAGACCTCTCCCCCCAGTCCGCCGGGGATGAGGGTGATCACCATGGACGCGCAGATGATCAGCAGGAGGCCTCCTAAGACATACTTGGTCGTCTGGCCAGACTGTTGCAGAAATCGAATCATGTTCTTATCACTCCAAGGATAGGGACGAAGCACCCATTATAAACGATGGGGGACGCGGCGCGGCGCATGGGCCAGAGCTGTTGCAGGACCCGACGGCGCAGATGCCGGCTGGGCCCCCGCGTTGCATCCAGCTGAATTCGGCTATTGAAACGAATTAATAGAAGTGTTATCCATTCTGGTCGGGAGATTTCCAACCGTCCCGGATGGCTGGTTACGCGCCCACAGGAGCACTATGAATTCAGGCAAGCGACAGGCAGTTCTTTCATTCTTCCTTGTCATTCCGTTCGTCCTCGTCTCAGCCCTCGTAGCTCAGGAAAAAACGGCAGCCTCACATCCCTCGACGCACCCCGCGGAAGCGAGGCTGGTGCTGCACGAAGGGTGGTCATTGCAGACCTCTGCGAAGGTCGAGGCCAAGCCCGAGGTCATTTCCAGTCCGCAGTTTGCCGCGAAAGGCTGGATGCCAGTGACTGTTCCGACCACCGTAGTGGCGGCGCAAGTTAAAGACAAGATCTTCCCCGATCCTTATTTTGGAATGAATCTGCGCAGTTTGCCTGGAGTGAATTATCCCATTGGCGGTAATTTTTCCAACATCCCGATGGCACCGGACAGCCCGTATGCTGTCTCGTGGTGGTACCGGAAGACATTCGCAGTGCCCCCGTCCTATAAAGGAAAGACCGTCTGGCTGAAATTTAACGGCATCAACTATCGCGCCAACATCTGGCTGAACGGGAAGCAGGTGGCGAAGTCGGACGAGGTTGCCGGGGCCTGGCGAACTTACGAATTCAACATCACCAAAGAAACCAAGCCTGGGGCAGAGAACGTGCTTGCGGTTCAGGTGTTCGCGCCCACCGAGCACGATTTGGCAATCACCTTCGTGGATTGGAACCCGGCGCCGCCCGATAAGAACATGGGACTGTGGCGCGAGGTCTACCTGACGACCAGCGGACCTGTCGCGCTGCGCTACCCAACGGTGGTATCGAAACTGAACCTTCCAGCCAACGACAGCGCGCAGTTGACAGTGACGGCTCAGGTCAAGAACGGCACCGATCAGCCGGTGAAAGGCAAACTCAAAGGCCGAATCGAGAACATTGATTTCGACCAGGAGGTAGAGCTTGGACCCAACGAGGCCAAGGATGTGACCTTCACGCCCGACAAATTCTCCCAATTGGTGGTTTCCAATCCGCGCTTGTGGTGGCCGGCGCAGATGGGCAAGCCGGAACTTTATAAGCTCGCGATGGAGTTCGACGTAAACGGCTCTGCGAGCGATCAGACGACGACGCAATTTGGGATTCGGGAAGTCACATCGGATTTCAACTCGGTTGGCGGACGCGCGTTTCACATTAATGGCAAGAACATACTCATTCGCGGAGCGGGATGGACGCCGGACATGATGCTGCGTGAGAACTCGCAGCGGTTACACGATGAAATCCGTTACGTGAAAGATATGGGGCTGAACACGGTACGGTTGGAGGGCAAGCTGGAGACGGAGGAGTTTTATCAGCTCACCGACAGCCAGGGAATTCTGGTGATGGCGGGATGGTGCTGCTGCGATTTCTGGGAGCGCTGGCCACGATGGAAGCCTGAAGATTTCGAGATCGCCAAGCAGTCCCTGCGAGACCAAATCTACCGGCTTCGTAGTCATCCGAGCCTCGTGATGTGGCTGAACGGAAGCGACAATCCGCCGCCGCCGGATGTGGAGCAGATGTATCTCGACATCGAAAAAGATTTGTTCTGGCCCAATCCGGTCGTCTCATCGGCCACCGGGAAGAAGACCAGCGTTACTGGGGATAGCGGCATGAAGATGTCCGGTCCGTATGAATACATCGCCCCCAGCTACTGGCAGGTCGACACGCCTGAAGGGCAACCCGGACGCAAGTTGTGCAATCCCGGTGGATGCGGCGGGGGGTATGGTTTTAACTCCGAGACCAGCATGGGACCTGCCGTGCCGCCCGTCGAAAGCATTCGCGCGATGGTCGGCAAGGATCACATGTGGCCAATCGACGACGTTTGGAATTACCACGCGGGCGGCGGCGAATTTAAGACCATTAATGTCTTCAGCGAGGCGCTGGCGAATCGCTACGGCAAATCAGACAACGTCGACGACTTTGCCATCAAGTCACAGATGCAGACTTATGAGGGCGTGCGCGCAATGTACGAGGCGTATAGCCGGAACAAATATCAGGCCACGGGCGTGATCCAGTGGATGCTGAACAATGCGTGGCCTTCTATGATCTGGCATTTGTACGACTACTATCTGCGTCCGGGCGGCGGATACTTCGGCGCCAAGCGGGCGATGGAAGACCTGCATCCCATCTACGGCTATGACGATCATTCGATTTGGGTCGTAAGCAGCCAGTACGAAGACGCCAAGGGTCTGAAGCTGACCACGAAAATCTACAACCTGGATGGCACGGAAAAATTCACTCAGGACAATCCGGTGGATGCCTCGGCAGATAGCACGGCGAAGATCTTTACGCTGCCGGATGTCTCCGGCCTGAGCAACACGTATTTCCTCGTGCTGCGTTTGCAAGACTCGACTGGCAAGCTGGTCGGCTCCAACTTCTACTGGCTCTCTACCAAGCCCGAGACGCTAGACTGGGCAAAGACTACGTGGTGGATGACTCCAACTTCCTCCTACGCTGATTACACGTCTATCTCCGAATTGCCGAAAGTGAAGCTGAAAATTAGCGAGCGCACCGAGCGCAAGGGCGAGGACGCAATCACGCGCGTAACCGTCGATAATCCCAGCAAGAGTCTCGCGTTCTTCGTGCGCCTGAAAGTGGATAAGGGTCCCAAGGGGGAAGAGATTTTGCCGGTCATCTGGGAAGATAACTATATTTCGCTGCTGCCCGGCGAAAAGCGCGAGATCACCGCGACTTACCGGGCCAGCGAGTTGGGAGCGGCCAAGCCCAGCGTGGAAGTGAAGGGTTGGAACGCGGAGTAGATCTTGTCATTTTGTAATTGAGTATTTTGTAATTTGGGAGTGTCCCACTTCCAATGGGACACTCCTGATCCTTAGATGTGTTCTGAGACGGAAAGCGTGTTCCCATCGGGATCTTTGAGCCAGGCGATCTTATCGCCATTCGGCGCAGTCCAGATTCCTAAGTCATCTTGCTTGAAAAATCCGTAGCGGACGAACTGGACTCCTTTGGCCTGGAGTCGCTGCACGGTGCTCTCGATTCCTTTCACCTGCCAGCCCAGAATCGTGTGTTGCGCAGGAGTGACCGCCTGGACCTTCACGAGACGGAGCATGATCCCATTCGCGTCCATGACCACGGCGAAACCGTCGTCCTTCAGGAAACGAAGGCCGAGCACTCCCTCGTAGAATGCCCTTGCCGTGTCACAATCAGCGACGGGCACGAAGCCGATGATGCCTGCAGATCCGAGCACGGCGGCGCCTTTCTAGGAGTCTCTGAAGTCAATCATCACCGGGGCGGAGCGGAACCAATTCGTCTTGTAACCAACATAAAGGATACCAACTGCGAACCAGATCCCGCCGACTGTCTTGGCAATAATGTTCAGGTTGACCCAGATCAGGCCACAGAAAAGAAACCCGATAATCGGCAGCACGACATCGGCAAGAATCCGGCGCTCGTATCCTTGCTGGCGTCGCACGCCGAATTGCCAGAAGCAAGCCAAGTTGACGCCCATGAAAGCCAGAAACGCACCGAAATTAAGCAACTCGCCCGCATGTTGGTACGCGCTGCCGATGTAGTTAAGAAGCACCGCGCCAACAAACGCGAGTCCCCCAATCAGAAGAATGTTGTTGACCGGAGTGTTGCTGCCGGGCTTCAGCTGCCCGAAGAATTTCTTGGGTAGAACGCCATCGCGCCCCATGCCAAAAAGAAGCCGGGCTGCACCCAGCGTGCCGGTGAGGCCGCTACCGAACGCCGCGACGATTAGAATCAGCCCCATGGCATTGAACAGAAGCACTCCACCAACGCGGCTGCAGATGTCCATGAAGGCGGTCTCGAGGTTGGGAAACGAGCGCCAGTCGGGCCACACGCGCGCGCCCAGATAAGCTTCGATTCCGCTGCACACGCCCGCAAAAATGCAGGTGAGGACGACCGCCAGCAATACATTGCGCTTGGGATTCTCCACGTCTTCGGCGAGCGTAGTTACGCCATCGAAGCCGATATAGGTCAGGGCCGCAAATGAGGTCGCGGTGAGAATCTTGTGCGAGTTGAACGTCTTCGGGTCGTACAACGGCTGTAGCGAAAACAGCCCGGCCCAGCCCTGGCCGCCATACAAGAACTTGATCGCTAGGACGATGAAGAACACCACCACGACCGACATCACCGCCAGCAGAACCTTGTTCGTGTTCGAGGATGATTTCACGCCCGCCAGGTTGAGGAGGGTCATAATGCCCACGATAATTAAAGCCCAGGCCACGAATGGGACCTGGTGCAGGTAGCGCTCGTGCAGCGCGGTCGCGATCCAGACAGTATTGATGAGGGGTTGCAGAAGATAGTCGAGAATCATCGCCCAGCCCGCGAGAAAGCCCAGGTGCGGGTTCAGGCCCTTGCCGACGTAGGTGTAGGCCGATCCCGCAGTGGGGTAAAGCGCGCCCATGCGGCCATAGCTCACCGCGGTGATCAACATCGCAAACAGCGCAATCAGGATGATCGTGACAAAGTGTCCATCGGAAAGCTTCTGCGCCACGCCATAGAGCGGGACCGGAGCGATGGGCTGGATCAGGACGATGCCGTAGAAAATCAGGTCCCACAGCGTCAGGGTACGGCGCAGGCGTGGAACGGCGGTTGTACCGGCAGAAGGAGCGGCGGAGCGGGTTTCCATGGGAACGGCTATTGAATTATGGACAGCCGGGAAATGTCAATATTAAAACGATTCTCGAGTGCGCCCTGCGAGCCAGGAAGGCCGACTCTGATGGCAAGTCACTTTGTAATACGAGGTAATTCATCGTATTATATAGGCATATGGACAAGCAAATAGTTAGCTTTCGCCTGCCTCCAGATAAAGTTGCCGCTCTCGATGCACTCGCCGACTCGCTGGCCCGGGATCGAACGTACTTGCTGAGTGAAGCTGTCGACGCATACCTCGATACCCAACGCTGGCACCTGGAACAGATCGAGGCTGGAATTGCCGAAGCGGATGCAGGCGCACTGGTCAGTCACGATAAGGTCAAAGCAATGGCGTCCAAGTGGCGACGCCGCAAGTGAAAATTACGTGGACCAGGCGTGCGGCACGCCATTTGCGTTCGGCCCATGAGTTTTGGACCGAGGAAAAATCCCAGAGCGCCGCAGATTCCATGCTCGACCACATTTTCTCAACGATCGAGTTACTGGGCCGTCATCCGGAGCTAGGACGCAGCGGTCGTGTCCCGGGAACCAGAGAACTCGTGCCGCGGCCTTTGCCCTTTATCGTGGTCTACCGCGTGCGCAGAAGCCGAATCGAGGTCGTTGCAATGTTGCACGGAGCCAGGAAATGGCCCTCGGGATTCTAGGCGACGCAGAGCTCACTTCGAGCCGTAATCGAACCAGTATCCCCGCTGCTCGTGTCCTGACATGTGCCGCGTGTTGTATTCGAGCAGATAGTTCACGTGCGCGTCGTCCATTGGAAAATGCTGCTTTGGCGAGTAAGGATAGTCGCCCATGCTCAGGAACGGCAGCGGCGCAACGTAGTTCCCCCGCGCGGCGTAGAAGTCCATATCTTTTTCGTAGCCGTTTGCGGCGAAGAAATAGTCGCGCACCCAGCCCTTGGGCAACTCCGGCAGATTTGAGGGATCGAAGTCGAGCCGGACTTCGTCGCCGGAACCAAAGACGGCCAACTTATCATCGACGGCGGTCAGCAGCGGAAGCACGTTGCCGTACCTTGTGTACGTGCCAATGGGTCGCGTATATGGCCCAGTCGCGCTGGTCTTCTCGTAGACGTATCGAACATTGCCTGCGGGAAGGCCCTCGACCTTGTAGGGATAGCCGTGGAACTCGAGGTCGGCGTGCACCAGGGGAATCGTGTGCAAGCGTGGGTGATTCGGCGCGCGGGTCCCCTGCGCCGTGCGATTGATCAAGATATTGTCCCAGTAGATTTGCAGATTCGTGGTCATGCGAATCTTCTTGGTGCCCAGAGGAAGTTTGCCGCTGAGATCGGCAGTCATGGTACGCGGGCCGCCGGCGGGGAAGCCCAGATCATTTATCACACGCTTCCACTTTCCATCCGCGCCGAGCGCTTCCACGTAAGGTGCCATGGGCTCCAACTTTGCTTGCGCGGCAGCGTACATGCTGTTCGCCGTGAAGTACTCGATTTCACCGTGCATCATGAGCCAGAGCGGGCCGCCACCGTAGGGCTCTCCTAAATCAAGCACGAGAGAGTGCGATTCAGCGAAGCCTTGGAAGTGGGTCATCTCGAAATCGCCGACGAACTTGTGCGCCAGCAGATCGGGCAACAGATTGTGGCCGTGCTCGTCCCACGCGCCCACCGGCGGCTGCGCGTTGCGGCTCACTACGACTTTGAATTGCGGATAGGGCGGGTTCGACGCGAAATATTCGTTGGGGTAGACGTCTTCGTCTCCGAGGTGATCCACTGCTAACAGGCGCACCCGGTCGAGGTAGACGGCTTCTTCCAGCGGTTCCATGAACCGGAAGCTCAGAACGCCGCCATTCCCACTTCGCGCAACATCGGCGAGAAGTGGGGCACCCTCATTTTGGTCGGTGTCACGAATGGGGTACCCCATGACTCGCTGGTTTCGCGAGACATGGGAATCGGACTTTTCCCGAAGCAGGCCCGTCGGAATCTTAATGTATTCAACTGGGCGCGGAATGTCGCGTTGTCCGGGTGCGATCCAGTGTCCTACGACCGCGGCGCCTAGCGTATCCGCAACAAATTCGTACCTCTCGCCGTTCCAGGCGAACAACGTTGGGCAGGAACTGCCACGGCGATCGATTTCAAGAAGTTCATGAAGCTTGTCACCGGCAACCTGATTTTCGTCAACTTCGTCCTGCAGCACGCCGCTCGGCCAGAGCATGCGAACAATGTCCGCGTTCTTCGATTGGCCCAGGCCCACGACGATGTCGGTGGAATTCTGGCCGAGGTAGCCGTTGGAGCCGTAGATTTCAAACTTCTGCCGATTGCCGCCGGAGAAGACCTCCACTTTCGTGCCGATGGCGGACTTGTTGTCGTTCAGCCCCTTGAGCGAAAGCTTCAGCCAGTGATTTTGCGTTGCGCCTTCGTTGCGCAGGAGAACGGCGGGACCATGATTCTGCGTGACGAGCAGGTCGGTGGCGCCGTCATTGTCGTAGTCCCCGGTGATGATCGCACGCGGCTCTTTGAGCTGAATACTATTGAGGCCAACATCGGCGCTCACGTCTTTGAATCCATCTGGGCCAAGATTGCGGAATAAGCGGATTTCGCCTTTGCCGTCTTTCGTCTCGCCGACAGTGACCAGGTCAACCCAGCCGTCGTTGTCGTAGTCGAACGCGGCGAGGCCACCGGCACGGACCCAGTTGGTTTCCGGAAGTTCTGCCCGCTCGAAGGATTTCCCAGCGTTGTTGCGCCAGAGAGTTAAGCCCGGCTCGGCGGGATGGGTCAATGCGAAATCCATCCACCCATCATGATCAAAATCAAGAATTGAAACTCCCGTGGGGCTCATTCCCACCGGATCCGGCCACAGGCGGCGTTCTTTGAACTTCCCCTCGCGTGGATTCTCCAGAATCTCTGGCGCGCTGCTGGTTACAAACAGATCGATCGCACGATCATTGTTATAGTCTGTAGCGATCGCACTGTGCGCGCCGGAATTCCCGCCTAAACCTGTTTCCTCTGTAACGTCGGTGAACGTCCCATCCCCGTTATTGCGCCACATCCGGCTATTTCCCGTTTCATGCTGGCTGAGGGAACCGGAACGGTTGGCAACGTACAAATCCAGATCTCCATCATGGTCATAGTCGACAAAAGTTACGCCCGCGGGACAGCACGCGCCCTTAATTCCAGCAGACACGGCCACGTTCTTGAACGTGCCGTTATGTTCGTTGTGAAGCAACGTGACAGCGTCTTTTGACGTCACTGCCAGATCGCTGAAACCATCGTTGTCATAATCGCCTGCAGTGCAAGCAATGCCGTGAACACTGACATCGAGACCCGCCTTTGCCGTCACATTTTCGAATTTGCCCCCTCCGACATTGTGGAACAACGACATCCCCTGAACGCCGTTGTCCGGCAGAAAGATGTCCATTTTCCCGTCATTGTCATAATCCACGAAGCAAGCCCCTGTACCCAAAGTGTCCGATGGATCAGCAACAGACCCCGAAGTTAATCCGGCTTCCTTCGTCACATCCACAAAACGCACTTTGATCTGAGGGGGGGCTTTCAGGACAGCTTGCGGCGACTCCACTGCACGCGAGTACTTCCCTTGCTCGCCGTAGGCAAGACTCATGGGCGCGCCGATCTTGTTCTGCGTGATGTACTGGAATTTCTTCAAGTGCTCGCGGGCGTCGCTGACGTCTGAGGACTGCTGATACGCGCGCGACAACCCGAATTCTGCCGAAGCATGCAGCGGATTGATTTTCAGCGCATGCTCAAACGCGTCAATGGCCTGCGGAAACTGCTTGGCCTGTACGTAAGCGCTGCCCAGGAAGTACCAGGTGTCGGCGTCGTTGGGATCAATTTCGCTGACGTGCTTGAAATCGTCGATGGAAGCCTGTGCGTCTCCCATGTTCTTGGCCAGCAGGCCGAGGCTATACCAGGCGTTCGGATTCTTGGGATCCTGCTTCAGAGCGTCATCGAGAGCGGCCTTGGCTTCATCTACCTTCTGCAAATTCGAATAGGCCACGCCCTCATTCAGGCGCGCAATCGTAAACTTCGGATCGGCCTGAAGCGCCTTCTGGAACTCGTTCAGTCCCTTCTCGAAGAGTTGCTGATTCATGTAGGCGCAGCCGAGGTTGTTCAGGCGAGCGGCTTCGATGGAATTGGTTTGAGGCGTGGGATACAGCAGGCCAAAGGCCGCAAGTAAGGCGGTAACCAGGACGGCGGAGATTTTCAGGTTCATCTGGGTAAAGATTTAACCACAGAGGACACGCAGGAACACAGGGGAATTCAGCGACGGAAGATGCTAATGATTTCGCGCTACTTGCTGCTTTGCGGCAACACGCGGCGTCGAATAGGGTCGATTGCCGACGATTCCCTTCCCTTCCTCTACTGTTACGGTTTGTCCCGCATTTACGTTGGAGAGCTTGTCAACCTGGCCGCTGGGCCATTGAATTTCTACCGCGTCAGCTTTTGTCTGGGCAGCCAGTCCGAACGTCAGGGTCAATTCGCTCTGGGACAGATAACTCGATCCGGAGCGCAGCATTTTCCACTGCTTATCGCCCCCGGAGATCACGCGCACTACAGCGCCGATCCCGTCGCGGTTGGATTTTGTGCCAATCAGCTTCATGCGCAGGCTGTGATTGCGCCCGCCTTCGTTGTGGAACAGATATGCAGGACCCGAGTTGGTCGTGAGCAGGATATCGGGGAAACCATCGTTATCGATGTCGCCGTACGCCGCCGACCGCGCCACTTTCGCCGCGGCAAACGATTTTCCCATCTGCGCTGTAACTTCCGTAAACTTTCCTGCACCCAGATTGCGGAAAAGATGGGGCGGCTCAGCGTAGCTGACACGCTTCTGCACGCGCTCGATCTGATCCTCGATATGTCCATCAGCCACAAAAATGTCGGGCCAGCCATCATTGTCATAATCGAAAAAGAAGCAGCCGAAACCCAGCGTGACCAGGGTCGAGCGACCCACTTCTGACTGAGGAGCTTCGTCCACGAAGAGTCCATTGCCCTCGTTGTGGTAAAGCGACACCATCTGGTTGGCGAAGTTGCTGATCATCAGGCTGGCATGGCCGCTGCGGTCGTAGTCCGCAGCATCGGTGCCCATTCCGGCGCGGGCAACGCCATCTTCGCTGAAGCCGATTCCGGCAGCCACGCCGCGTTCTTCGAACGTGCCATTCTTTTTATTTACATAGAGCTTGTTGGGTTGCGTGTCGTTAGCGATGACGATGTCCGGCCAGCCGTCGTCGTTGTAATCCAGAATGGCAATTCCCAGGCTCTTGGATGTCGGGTCTCCCAAGCCTGCCTTTTTCGTCGCATCCTCGAACTTGCCGTTGCCCAAGCTGCGCCATAAACGAACTGAAGTGCCTTTGTAGGATTCAGGAGTGCAATAGGATTTGTGAGCGCCGTCGACCGTGCAGTAGAGATCGCCTTGTTCGCTCCATTGCACATAATTGGCGACTACCAGGTCAAGTTTGCTGTCGCGATCGTAATCCACCCAGACAGCGCTGGTAGAGAATTCATTCGGACCCCACATGCCGGCGGACTTCGTCATCTCCGTAAAGGTGCCGTTTCCGTTGTTGTGAAACAGATGGCTCTGGCCGAGCGCAGAAATGAAGATGTCGTCGAAGCCATCGTTGTCGTAGTCACCGATCGCAACTCCGAAGCCGAATAGCGGGATCGCTAGTCCCGCACGGCGAGTCACGTCGGTGAAGGTCCCGTCGTGATTGTTGTGATAGAGCTTGGGCGTGGTCGTGCCGGCATGCGGATGTCCGGAGAAGTCTGTCCCGTTCACCAGCAAAATGTCAGGATAGCCGTCATTGTCGTAGTCGATGAACGCGCAGCCCGGCCCCATGGTTTCGGGGAGCCACTTCTTTCCGAAAGCGCCGTTGTTATGTGTGAAGTGAATGCCGGCTTTCGCGGTGATGTCCTGGAAGTGAATTTGGGCCTGAGCATTTTCAGTCAGGCAGACGATGATGAAGCACAGGGGGACAGAGACCTGAAGGAATTTAGTAAACACGAATTCTCTGTGGCTCCGTGTCTCTGTGGCAAAGGAGTTCCCCATCTATTTCGATGCTCCGGCAGAAGCTAACCGGGCTTCGCCCGGCCGGAAAGCCGCGGCGGCTGTCCCTCCATGGTTCGCTAATGGCACGGAGACGTGCTCATGCACCTGCTGTCTCTCGTTGTTGTCTTCTGGATGAAGCTGGCGATAGGGGCCGGTTATGGCCTGCGATGCCTCGTCGGCTTTGAATCGCAAGTAACGGGCCTCGTGCTCTTTGGCCAACTTCTCCTTCCCCATGCCGTTGTAGCAGAGCATCAGGTTGTAGTGCGCCTGCAGGTCTTCGGGATCGATGGCCAATACTCCTTCCAGAACTTTCACTGCTTCATCGTATTTGCGCTGCAGGAACAGAATGCGCCCGAGATCATTCAGCGCTACGCGATCGCGCGGATATTGCTCGAGCACCGCGCGCAATCGAGCGGCCGCATCTTCGTAGTTGCCGTCAGAGCGGAGCACCTTGGCATAGAAGAAATTCGCGCGAGCAAGTTTGGGAGAGAGTTGCAGCGCCTTCTCCAGAACGGTTCGCGCCCGCGCCATGTCTCCTTCCTGCACAGCACAGCGACCAATGTTCACCCAGCCATCGGGATTGCTCGGGTCCGCCTCCGTGATTTTCTGAAAAGCCGCAGCCGCGCCCTTCAAGTCTCCCTGCAGGAACAGGCCGATGCCATAGTCATTCCAGCGTTGCCACTCTTCTTTCTTCACCATCGTCTTGGGTTGGGCCGCGGGCGCAGCATGAGCCACGACAGGGAGCGTGACTTCGTCTTCCGCGAGGGCAACAATGGGCAGTTCGGGAATCTTCTCATCTTTAGCCGAAACTCCGCTCAGGGACGCCGTGAAGAGGGTCGGACGATCGTCGTAATCGGGAGCAACGGCGTTCGGTTTGCTGGGATCAGGCACGCCAGCGAAGGCTTCATGCGTTCCATACCAGGTGAACTTGCGATAGCACAGCCGTGCATGGAACGTGATCTTGTTCCCGGCATTCTCCGGGATGTGCACGCGATAATGCACGGTGTCAGCGGCGCCCGGGGGGATCAGGCGAACGTACACCGTGGCGCGAGTGGCCCATGCGTTCCGCTTGTTAATGGGATTGCCGTGCGCGTCGATCTGCAGCGAGCGGTAGAAATGCGCTCCCTTTTCTACCGGGCCATTACCGTTATTCTCGACCATTCCGCTCCAGAAGATGGTCTGTCCCTTGTCGTCGGTGCCCTTTAACTCGAGCCACGTATCGTAGGCATCCACTGTGCCGCCGGGGAAAAAGTGTCCGACTTTTTTGGTGCGCACCACCACATCCACTCGAACCGTGTCGCCCCGGCGCAACGACGGCTGCACGCGATTCAGCGGAGCAGTGATGGGCGCGACTTCACCTGCGCTCTCCCCTGTCACTTTGCTCTCGGCTTCCTCGCCCACCGCGAAGGTCGTGGACATGTCGGATTGCGAAACCGCTCCGGGTTTCAGTGGAGCTTGCGCGGGCGACAACGCAAAAATATCCACGCTCATCTGCCCGTTCTTCAGGAAATCTTCGGTCAGCTTGAGTTGCGCCGCATCCTGGTTCGCGGTAGGCACAGCGGTATTGGCGGCCGGGAAGCGATGAGAGTGCACGAATCCATTGACGTTCCCCATGTCCTTCGAGGATTCCAGCGGCATGTGGCAGTCGGCGCACTGGGCCGGCTTCGGGGGATAGTAGAACGAGCGCGCGCCTTGCCCAGAAACTCCGCTGGCCTGCCAATTGTCATACTCATTAAACCCGCGCAGCCAGCGGTAGTCGTTCACCGGAACATCCAGGTGTACCTTGTGGCAGGAGGAGCAGAACTCCGGGGTTTGATCGCGCATGAACGGCTTCAAGAAAACGCGCCGGTGCGGCTCGGGATTGAGGTTGATCAGGAAATCGTGCAAGCTCCGCATAACCGGATTCTTGGTCGCCGCCAACTCATGCAGCTTGGGATATTCCAGATAAAAATCGCCTTGCCCCATGGTGCTTTTCACATGCGCGATAGAATGACACATCATGCAACCGAGCCCGGCCTGCGATTCCGGTCGATGCACGATCTGCTTGATGGGGGTATCCATTAATCCGGCATACAGCACCGCGGGATCGTGACATCCCCCGCACCATTTGGAAGGCTTGGTGCCAATGGTGTCCTGCATGTATTCGATCGACTTGCGATACCACTGGTTGTTGAACGAAGAGAAATGATGGGCCGAACTGTACCACTGGTTGTAAATGTCCTCGTGGCAGCGCTTGCAGGAATCGGACTCCATGAAGAACTTGCTGGGAATTTTTTGTTTGCCGTAAACCTGCGCCGAACTGGGAAAGAAATCGCCTTGCGGACCGTCACCCTCGCCATTCATGGTCCCGGGCGGCATCGCGGGATTCTGTATCCGGTTGCGCGATTCCCAGCTCTGGCGGACGTAATGCGCGCCGTAGCCGATGATGGCAAGAACTGCCAGGCACAGCACCATCCGGACGGCTCCGGCAACAATTTTCGATCCTGCACCGGATTCCCAGCGGCGGCGTCTGCCCCACCAGTCCGCCGCCAGTAGTCCAATTCCCCCGAGTGAAAGAATGATATGGAAGTACAGCTTGTTCCACTCGCTCCGAGGCGTTCCTGTCTTGATGAGCACGATGCCCAGCAACGCTCCAGCCGCGATCAGCAACCAGCCTGCCTTGGCCGCTACGCTCCCGTTGCGGAATAATCGAAACAGCGCCGGAATTATCAGGATCGTTGCCAGCACGCCTGCAGCCGCGTGCAGAGCAACGATCAGGGCATAGAAGATGTTGGGCTGGGGAAGCGCGTAGAGGTAACCGGCGGATATAGCCAGAAAAACGACGAGCCAAGACAATATCTGACCAGATTTGCGTGAGATTGACATTCCCCAAATGCGCTGAGTCCAAGCCGCTGAGACTTCAGCCCACAACGCTGAAATCCAATGCCCATAAACTTATACAGAGGTTACGTGAGGCGGAATAGCACAAAAATACTAGCAGCTCGGATGAGGATGCGGATGAGCTGCTCTTGGCAAAAAGCGAAGCAAAAACTGCGTTTGTTTTCCATCTGAAGTCAGGCAGGATTGGCAGTCTTCTCAGCGAGCGGTGGAATTCTCCAACCCTTGCAAGCCTTCTCTACCTCCGCAGCCACTGCCAACACGAACTCCTCTTCCCATGGGCGGCCAACAATCTGCACACCTACAGGTAAGCCTTCGGCAGAGTGGCTCACCGGAACCACTGCCGCAGGATTTCCGAGCAGATTGAACCATTCGGCATAACTCCACGCGTCCAGATAGTGGACAGTCTCGCCATTCACGGTCCAACTTCTTTCTCCGTGACGAAATGCGGTGACGGCTGCCGGGGGACAAAGCAAAATCGGGTACTCCCGCATCTGCGCCAGAAGTTCGGCGCGCAGTGAATCCCGACGGAACCAGGACTCCAGCAGCAAGTCGCCGCTCAATTCGGGTTCTGCCGCTGACCATTGCAGAAACTGGCTCAAGATGGGGCTGCAATCTTGTTCTCGGCCGCGAAACATCGGCCCGATCAGCATGCCTCCGACTTTCACAAAAAATCGTTTCCAGAGCACGCGCGCTTCCTCTAAGCCCTCGGGGCAGAAAGGCTCAACCTGGAACCCCGCGCGCGCTAGCACATCGGCTGCGATTCGAACCGCCCGCCGAATTTCTGGCGCAACCGAGGTGCGGCCGTCGTCCTCGAAATAGCCGATCTTGCGCCGCCTCAGTTCGTGATCGGCGGTCCAGGTTAGCGGGACGGGTGCCGCACAAGTGTCACCTTCATCGGGGCCTTGCATCACCTCAAACAAGACCTTTAAATCATCCACTGTTCGCGCCATGGGGCCGACAACTCCCAGCAGCGCAAACGGGCCGCCAGACGCCGGAAAATGCCCAGTCGAAGGAATGCGTCCGGGTGTGGGCTTCAGCCCGCAGATGCCGCTGAAATGAGCCGGCACACGGATCGAGCCGCCGCCATCGCTGCCCACGCCTGCCGCCGACATACCCGCGGCAATCGCCGCCGCTTCTCCGCCGCTGGAACCACCCGGGGTCCGCTCTAAGTCCCAAGGGCTGTTCGTCCGGCCATACAAAACATTCTCCGTCTCCCACGCCATCAGCAACTCCGGAGTATTTGTGACCCCGAGAATGATGGCCCCGACCCCGCGCAAACGCAGGACCAGAGGTGCATCGTTCGCGGCCACGGTGCCAGCACGGAGTCGCGTTCCGGATTCGATTCTCATTCCGGCAACATCAATCGAGCTTTTCACGGTGATCGGAACGCCATGAAGCGGCCCCAATTCCCTGCCCTTGGCGATCGCGGAGTCCGCTTCGCGAGCTTCGCGTCGAACGCGTTCTGGATCGAGTTGCACAAATGCATTCAGCTTGGGATTGAGCCGCTCGATTTTGGCCAGATGCGCTTCCGCCAAGTCCACTGGCGACAATTTCTTCTCCCGAATTTGCGCGGCCATCTCGGTCGCAGGCAGAAAGGTCAGATCGGACATAGGAAGTGAGGAATCTCGAGTCTATAACAGAGAAGATCGGGCCTTGGAGCTTGGGCGTCGCATCCCCGAATTCAACTCCATCGCGTGATCCAATGCGAGCTTTTCCTCGAGCGTCAGAGCACGGTAAGTCCCTTTCTCCAGATTCCCCAAGTGGAGAGGTCCGATGGCAATCCTTAGCAGCCTGAGAACCTCGATGTCGAGAGCGGCCAACATTCGCCGGATTTGGCGGTTTCTGCCTTCGTCGAGCACAATTTCGAGCCACGAATTCTTCTCTCCCGATCGAATCAAGCGGCATTGGCGGGCTGTCAGGGTCTCTTCATTCGTCGAAATACCGCTTTTCATGGCTTCGATCACTGCCTGGTCGGCTACCCTCCCGATTTGAACTTGGTACGTTTTTTTCAAGTGCGTCTCGGGAGCAGTAACGCGCGCGGCCCATTCCGAATCGTTCGTAAACAGCAACAGGCCCTCGCTGGCTTTATCCAATCTACCAACGGGAGCGAGCCAGGGCATAGCATTGTCACTCCGCAACAGCGAGTAGATCGTGTCTCGTTCTTTTTCATCGGCGGCGGTGGTAACCAGGCCGCGTGGCTTATTCATCATGAGATAAATTTTGCGACCCAGTTCCACCAGTATCCCGTCCACTTCAATGCGGTCTTTTTGCAAGTGCACTGGAGTTTCCGGATCTCGCCGCAAGGCCCCATTCAGCCGGACGCGACCCTTGCGGATGAATTCGGCAGCCCGCGATCGTGAGCAGTACCCCAGTTTCGAAAGCGCACGCGCCAGCCCGATTCGTCTTTGCTCACTTGTCACCGTCTTGATCGTAGCTGAAAAATCAGCGGAGTATTTCTGCTCGGTCGCCCAAGCAAAAATGAGTACGCGTTGATAGGATGTTCCTCGCCGAATTTAGAAAGGAACCTGCTATGGCCCACCAACATCCTCCCCGGTTTTTGAAGATTGTTGACGACGCTAAAACCCGCGTGCGCGAGACCAATGTGGACGAAGTGAAGAAAAGAATGGATCGTGGCGACAAGTTTCTACTCGTGGATGTGCGCGAAGAAAGCGAATATGCCAAAGATCATTTGCCGGGCGCCATTCATCTAGGTAAAGGAATTATCGAGCGCGATATAGAAGCTCGCGTTCCCGATCTGAGTGCTGAGATGATCCTGTATTGCGGCGGTGGGTTCCGTTCCGCCCTTGCCGCCGACAACCTGCAAAAAATGGGTTACACCAACGTGCTCTCAATGGACGGCGGCATTCGCGGGTGGCGGGAAAAGAGTTTCCCGCTAACCAAGGATTAGGTCGCAATTCGCGGGAGTTCAGTCTAGAATCAGCGCGCCGACCGGTGAGCAATGAGCGATGGGCAATAGGCAGTTACCGCACGAAGTCATTGCCGCTCATAGCTCATCGCTCACAGCTCCCTATGAACGGACGCATCTTCTTCTGGTCACTCACCTCCGCACTCGCCGGATTCCTCTTTGGATTCGATACGGTCGTCATTTCTGGCGCGGAAAAAACAATTCAGGCGTTGTGGGGTCTTACACCGGGCGTTCATGGCATTGCCATGGCTTCCGCGCTCTATGGCACCGTCGTTGGCTCTCTGCTGGGCGGCTGGCCGGCGGATCGCTTTGGGCGCAAAGCTACGCTGCTCTGGATCGGCATTCTCTATCTTCTGGGTGCCGTGGGATCAGCGTTGGCTCCCAATGTTGCGGTCTTTATCGCAGCACGCGTTGTAGGTGGCTTGGGAATTGGCATCTCGACCGTTGTCGCTCCTATGTACATCTCCGAAATTGCGCCTCCCAAGCAACGGGGACGGCTGGCGGGAATGTTCCAATTCAACATCGTTTTCGGCATCCTCATCGCATTCGTTTCCAATGCACTGCTCGCTGGAATCGGCGAGCACGCATGGCGGTGGATGTTGGGAGTGGCGGCATTTCCCTCCTTGCTGTATGCACTGTTTTGCCTGGGTCTGCCGGAGAGTCCTCGCTGGCTGCTAAGTCGTAAAGGGGACCGCGCGAGCGGGCTCGCGGTTCTGCAAAAAATCGAACCGGAGAGCACCAAGGAACAAATTGCCGCCGATGCCGACGAAATCGTCGCGGCTTCCTCAGCCGAACAGGTTTCTGCTGGGCATTTCTGGACCAAGCGATTGAGACGGCCGATCCTGCTCGCGTTTCTGATCGCCTTTTTCAACCAGCTTTCAGGCATCAACGCGATTCTCTATTTCGCTCCCCGCATCTTTGAACTTACTGGACTGGCAACCAAAGCAGCGCTGCTGCAGTCCATCGGCATCGGCCTCACCAACCTGGTATTCACGTTCGTCGGGCTATGGCTGATTGACCGTCTGGGCCGACGAACTCTTCTCTATATCGGATCCTTCGGTTACATCCTCTCGCTCGGCCTTGTGGCTTGGGCTTTTTTCACCCAGCACTACGCCATTGTGCCGGTCTGCATTTTCGCATTTATCGCCGCGCACGCGATTGGACAAGGAGCGGTGATCTGGGTTTTCATCTCCGAGATTTTTCCCAACCGACATCGGGCGGAAGGGCAAACTCTCGGCAGCTTCACGCACTGGATCTTTGCTGCGGCACTCACGACTTTCTTTCCCAAGCTGGTTTCGGCTTTGCCGCCGGGATATGTGTTCTCCTTCTTTACCGGGATGATGGTGCTGCAACTCATCTGGGTGAAGACGATGGTTCCAGAGACCAAGGGCATTCCGCTCGAACAGATTCAGCAACAACTGGGTCTCGGATAGAAATCTCCCGCGCCCTTCTGGCATGAAGGACAGGTGCTCCTGCAGCGATGAAACGCTCGGTAAACGATTTCCCGAACCGCCGCCGGCTGCATACAATATTTACGCCATACAAGGGAGGCCATTGTGACTCAATTCTCACGCAGGCATTTCATGACGAGCGCCGCGGCAGTCGCCAGTACCGCGATACTACCTCGAGTTGCGATAGGGTTCCCGCAAGATCCGGTCGTAGATGCCAAGCCGGATCCGAAGCTCGGTGGGAAGCCCACCGCCCGGGAGAAAGTTTCGTGGAAGGCAGTTCCTTTTCCCCTGACACAAGTGCGCCTGGGGAACGGCCCCTGCACGATAGCGATGGAAGCCGACCGGCAGTATCTGCGATCGTTGCCTACCGATCGCCTCTTGCACACGTTCCGCATCAACGCTGGCCTCCCCTCCACTTCACAGCCGTTGGGCGGGTGGGAGGCTCCGGACTGCGAGCTTCGTGGGCATTATGCCGGTGGCCACTATCTCTCCGCTTGCGCCTTGATGTACGCCAGCACCGGAGATGAGGACCTCAACAAGAACGCGGCCCTGGTCGTTTCCGAACTCGCAAAGTGTCAGACGTCGATGAAGAGCGGCTATCTGAGCGCGTTCCCGATCGAGTTCTTCGACCGCCTCCGCGAACGGCAAGAAGTCTGGGCGCCTTTTTACACCATCCACAAAATCATGGCCGGCCTGCTCGATATGTACGTCTACTGCGGTAACGAGCAAGCCCTCGATACGGCTGAAAAGATGGCGGACTGGGTGGGCAGCTATACCGGATCGCTCAGCTATGAGCACATGCAGCGGGTGCTCGGTACCGAGTTTGGCGGCATGGGAGAGGTGCTATCGAACCTGTACGCCGTCAGCGGCAAAGAGTATTACCTGAGAATGGCGCAACGCTTTGACAAAAAGGCATTCTTCGACCCACTCGCCGAGCACCGCGATGAACTCAAAGGTCTGCACGTGAATACGCACATTCCGCAGGTGATTGCCGCCGCCCGTTATTACGAACTCACGGGTGAACGGCGCTACCGCGACATCGCAGAATATTTCTGGGACGAAGTGGTCAATGAGCGTTCGTACTGCACCGGGGGCACAAGCAACCGAGAAACCTGGAACACCCAGCCGGGAAAACTTTCTGGCGATCTGGGGCCAACCACGGCAGAGTGTTGTTGCGCCTACAACATGATGAAGCTCACGCGCCATCTGTTCGGCTGGTCGCCGGAGGCGCGCTACATGGATTATTACGAGCGACTCGTATTCAACCATCGCCTGGGCACAATCAATCCGGAAGACGGCACCATGATGTACTACCTGCCGCTGGCGTCCGGCTATTGGAAGACGTTCGGGAAGCCGCTCGACGCTTTCTGGTGCTGCACCGGAACCGGCTCTGAGGAATACGCCAAGCTGGGCGATACGATCTATTTCCACGATGACGATTCAATCTACGTCAATCTTTATATCGACTCTCAGGTGCAGTGGCCCGAGAAGGGCCTGCGCTTCAAACAGGAGACTCGCTTCCCCCAGCAGCAGGGGACGACCATCACCGTTCTCGCCGATAAACCGGCACAACTGGCAGTGAATCTCCGTATTCCGTACTGGGTACGCGGAGGCAGCGTGAAGATCAACGGAACGGCTCTACCCGCTTTCGCAAGTCCAAGCAGCTATCTGAGCCTGAACCGCACCTGGAGAAGTGGAGACAAGATCGAGCTGAACCTGCCAATGGATTTGCACATCGATGCAATGCCAGACAACGAAACGATTCAGGCCGCTATGTACGGCCCCCTTGTGCTTGCCGGCCGTTTCGATGCGGTGCCGAACGAGATGAGCTACGGCGACCCCGGCCCGAAAGCTGGAGCCGAGCATAAGGTGCCGGATATCGTCGCCGACGCGTCCAATCCCACTGCATGGATTGAACCCGACGCCCGGCAGCCGCTCACCTTTCAGACCGTCGGGCAGTCGCAACCGATCAGTATGGTTCCTCTGTATCAGGTCATGCATAACCGATATGCCGTCTACTGGAAAGTCTCGAACAAGGCCACGTAGAAAGCGGCGAAGGTTAAAGAGGCTGCATTCTAAGTCCAACTGATTAGGCGATATTCGAAAACCGTGATGAACCAAAGGGAACGGTCCCGCGACGCAGTGGTGTTTTCAAAGCTCGTCCTCATCACTGCCTTGCTTCTTTGTCCAGCCATACTCGGCACCGCAGAGGCCTCGAGCGGGGACCAGGCTCATCCGGCGAATGCGACGAGCTCACCATTGACTTGGGAAGGCACCCTGGAGCACCGTTTCCTATCCTCCATCGGCAAGCGCGGATTTCTTTTTACGATTGGGCCAGAGGGAGCGGAAGGATACCTTTATCCATTCCGCATGTTTCACGACCTTCGAGTGACTTTTCAGATTGCGGCGCGCGAGAAGATTGTTGAGGGTCGTGAATGTGCCCGGACAGCCACCGTCACTCCCAGTTCCATCACTCGTCACTACATTGCAGATGGACTCGCAGTGCGCGAGACGCTTTTCGTGCCGCTGGATGAACCGGCACTGATCATCACCTATGAAGTCGATTCAGCAGAACCGGTCGATATCAACGTAACTTTACGGCCGGATATGGATTTGATGTGGCCCGCCGGCATGGGTGGGCAGACTTATTCGTGGGAAGAAGCTCACAAAAGCTTTCTGATTGAAGAACCCAGCAGCAGATATCGCGCCCGCATTGGTTCCCCTGCTATTGTCGGGCATTCCGACCCCGCCGATCGAAGGCAGCCATGGATTACCGACAAGGTCCTCTCGCTTCGTCTACATGCATTGCCCCACACAGTCGTCCGGCTGATTGCAACCATCCGTCTTCCGAAGCAATATGACGATCTCGAAGTCTATGAAGCGGCAGGCAGGCAATACGAATCATGGATGCAGCAGGCGGACGCGCACTATCGCACCCTTCGAGACAATAGCCTTCAAATCATCACCGGCAATCCTGAGATCGATAAAGCCCTTGCCTGGGCAACGGTCGCTCTGGACGAGGCGGAGGGCTGCAATCCTGATCTCGGATGTGGGCTGCTCGCCGGGTATGGCCCAACGTGGGATACTCGACGCCCGCAATACGCCTGGTTCTTCGCCGGCGATGCGCTGGTCACTTCCTGGGCTTTGGAAGCCGAAGGCGCTCACCAAGAAACGGTGCGCGCCTTGAGCTTCATCCGCAAGTATCAGGACCGCAACAGTGGCGCTATCTGGCACGAGATTTCGCAGAGTGCCTCATTTGTGGATTGGTTCCATCTGTATCCCTACATTTATCGCCACACCGACATCAGCCCGCTCTACCTGCTGGCCATGCGTAATATCTGGGAATCGAGTGGTGACCGTTCCCTGCTCGATACAAGCTGGCCATCGCTCGAAGCAGCCTGGCGATTCTGCCTCGAGCATCTGGATCCCGAAGATGGGCTGATGGTGATCCCTCCAGAACAGTCCGGCGTCAACGAAAACGAAGCGGATCGAACCCAAAAAGAGTTGCCGCTTGAGCTTGTCTGGGCCGCGGGCGCAGACGCGTTCTCCGAACTGTCTGCTGTCACGGGACATACATCCGAAAGTGAACAAGGGCGTTCGGCGTCGACACGCGCCCGTGCTTCCTTGAAAGAGTTCTGGGATCCGGAGCGAAATTACTATTTCGAGGGATTGCGGGCCGACAAACGGCCTCTGCAGCAGCAGATGGCGTCACCCGCCTGGGGAGTCGCGCAACGCTTGTTCCCAGCTAGAGAGCGAGAGCTCGTTCTCGATCGGCTCGCCCAGCCCGCTTTTCGAACCGACTGGGGCCTGCGCAGCATTCCGAGCGACGATCCAGCTTACCAGCCCGATTCGTACGCCCATGGCAGCGTGTGGCCGGTTGGCACAGAAACCTACATTCTGGCTACACTCGTGGCGCATCGGCCGGAACAGGCGTGGCCTATGTGGTACTCGCTAGTGAAGGATTCCTTTATCGGATCCCCCGGCCACATCCCGGAAGTGCTGTCGGGAACTGCAAATGTGCCACTCGGGGTCTCGGTGCCGGAACAAACATGGTCCTCAGCGGCACTGATGACCGCGACCGTGCGTGGAATTCTCGGTCTGGATCCGGACGTCCCTGGCAATAAGCTGCGCTTCCAACCGCATCTGCCGCCGCAACTGAACAACGTAACTATTCATAATTTTCGTTTCGGCTCCAGAACCCTGCAGTTCACCTTGCAGCATAGTTCGAGCGGGATAGAACTGTCGGTAGCGAACACCGGCGAGCCATTCGACCTGGAGTTCGTTCCTCAGCTATTGTTTTCCGGCGATCGAGTTCGCGGCTTTCTTAATGGAAAAGAAGTTCCAGTTCGCGTGATGCCGGGGGAACACGACAGGCATGCCTCTCTGTCCTTCACAATTCAGCAAAGCGAACAGGTTAGGATCGTCGCAGGCGATAACAGCCGCTAATCCCTCTACCTACGTGGCCAGGAAAACTCTGATTCCGCGCGAATGCTTCATCAGGTGGCAAAGTTCCAGCTCCCATCCTGAGGAACCGGCTAGTCTGATCCCGGCACTCGCTCGGACCTTGGCGCTACTGCTCCGGCCATAGCGGGCCAGAGCGGTGATGTAACTGCCGGTTCCCAACGATGCGGCTGGCTGGCAAACTCGCGCGGCGTACATTTCACGTGCTTCTTGAAAACCGAGGCAAAATACGCGGGATTACAAAACCCGCAGCGCTCGGCCACCTCCGCCACGTTCAGCCGCGGATCCAGCAATGCACGCTTGGCAAGCTCCACGCGCTGCTGAATGAGGTATTGCTCCAGCGTGATTCCCGTCGTCTTGCGGAACACCCGGCTCAAATGTCCACATGAGAGATGAACCGCATCGGCAAGATCCTGAATGCTGACATGGGCCGCGCCGCGCTCTTCCACCACCCGGCTGACCGCCAGAACAATTTTGTGTTCACGCTGGCTGAACGCGGTTGCCATTTGTTCAGAGATCAGATCGGCAAAGCGGCGAAATGCCTCACCCGCCGCGAACGGACTGGGAGCATGTAAGACGCCGCTGGTGGCTTTTTGTTTCGCCATCTGGATCTGAAGACCATCGATGCCGGAGCTCAGAGTTTCAAGCGCCATGTGCTCGATGGCCCAGGTGAGCATCGCGCGTGACTGCTGAATCTCGCCCGCCGAATGATCCGTCGGCATGGCCAGTGCGAGAAATTCCCGCAATGCCGTCGACACATTGCTGCCCTGCCGGAACGCTTTCAGCAATCGTGCCATTACATCCGCGACCTGGGCTTTCTGCGGCATCGGGTCGCTATAGAACGAAACGCTCGAACCGCCCTCGTCCAGCGCCGCACAGGCTTCCTGGTAGGCTTTGAGCAATTCCCCCGGCTGGCGATGCTCCTCGCTGATCCCGATACGCACGCTTGCGCGATATTGCGATCGCACCTTGCCCAGAATGCTTTCCGCCATTTCCTGCAACGTAAGCCGCTCGTGGCTGCGGTTGCGAACTTCCTGGCTGGTGAAAATGCATATCTCCCCAGGACGGACCACTGTCGCCAGCGAATCCGGCAGACTCTGAGACCAATCCTCTACGACGTGAGAAATCCGATTCAGTGTTGGCACTGTTGTCTGGCGCGCTGCTTCCGCCGCCAGTTGCTCGATCTGTAGCACCAGAACACGGTCCGGAATCCTCTGCAATCCCGCTCGACGCGCCAGATGCTTCAGTTCTTCAAGGTCGCCGATTTCTCCCGAAAGTAAAATCGATGCCAGTTCCTTACGATCAAGGCTCAGCTCGCGGTCTTGCTGCCGTTGCGATTCGCTGATGAGTTGCAGGCGTTTCCAGGAATTCGAAATATATCGCGCAAACAGTTCCAGGATTCTGACGCTCTCTGCGACTTGCGCCTGAGTAACGACCGGAACCCGGTAATAAGCATCTTCGAGGCTGCTCAAGTTGATGTGTTTCTGTCCGGACAAGGTCTCGCGCACCACCTTGAAGCCTTGCGCCGTAGGAGGAGTGGTCAGAACCTGCCCCGAGAACAACGTCCCCAGATAATCACCATCGCAGATCACCGGCACCGCAATGTCCGTCAGACCCACGTGACAGGAATAAACCTGGGTACACCCTGTGGCCCGGCATCGATGTTTAGCCGGAACATCGGAACGAGCGCAGGTTTCTTCCTCATGCGCGCCGAATCCGTGAACCAGATCGCAGAACAATGTGCTGGGAGAAAGCCGGTTTCCCTCAGGGCTTCCGGCAGGCTGGAGTTGGACCAGCGCGTCCTCTGTGCCGACGCGGCTCTTGAATTTCACTTTCGTGGGATCAAGTTCTTCGCCCTCTTCGTGCCACATTAATTCCACATTGCGAATTGGACTGGTGTCGTTCAGAAGAAGAAGAAAGTGCTTGAACAGCTCGAGGTCTTTCCGGAATTCACCTTTCAACGCGCCGCTCAATGCGGTCGATGCTTTTTTCACAGCTCCCCCCAGACGGGGAGCGATTTTAGTACAAACACTTGGCGGAGTTCATGCTTAAAACGACAGCAACCATCGTTATTTCAACTGAAGCAATGAAATTTCGCTCTAGGGATGGGCGCGAACCGTAAGTCCTCCGTCTACGACCAGGTCAGTTCCGGTGATGAAAGCAGAACTGTCCGACGCGAGGAATACAGCGGCTTCGGCTACATCGTTCGGGACCCCGCGGCGCCCCACAGGATGGAGAGCCGCGGTCTGTTGCGCCACCTGGGCGGGGTTGGCCGAACTCTGAAGATAGTGCTCCCAGAGACGCGTATCGATGTACCCCGGGCAAATGCAATTCACGCGTATATGCCGGCTGGCCAAGTCCAGAGCTAGATTGCGAGTAAGCGCGACCATTGCCGCTTTCGAGCAGGCGTAGGGAATGGAATCCGGGAAGGCATGACTCGCATGAACCGAGCTGATATTCACGATGCTGGCTCCAGATGGCGGGAAGAACGGAAGCAGTTCTTTGGCCAGCAGGAAGGCGCCGCGCAGGTTCACGTTCATCACCAGATCCCAATCGGCAAAAGTCAGAGTGTTCAGGGTTTTGTCGAGTTCAATGCCTGCATTGTTCACCAGGATGTCGACGTGATCATGAAACTGTTGCATGGCTCGCACCGCGTTTTGAATCTCGGCAGGTTTTCCCAAGTCGGCGGCGATGAACCTGACCGGCAAGGATGAATTCCGCGCAGTCAACTCTGCTGCAGTATGGCTGCCCGCTTTGCTATCGCAGTCCAGTATGAAAACGCAGGCACCCTCGCGCTGAAAAAGGGCGGCAATGGCTCGCCCGATGCCCTGCGCGCCTCCCGTAATCAGGGCCACTCGGCCAGGCAGGCGACCCGAACCGTTGCTCCTATCCATCAGCGACATCCCTTACCACTTTCTCCGTGTGCTACTTTGCAAGTTCGATGAAGACCAGCTCTGAACTGTTGGGCTGGCTCAGCGTAAGTTTGAGCCCGGCGCCCATCAGATCCCGGCCAGTTGCGGTTTCGGCAGCCCCTCTATCGTGGAACTTGACGCGATAACGAGCGGTGGTATCAAGACCTTGCAGCATAAATGCGTGTGTCTCTTCTGCCTCGCTGCTGCCGCGGAAAGCGTACACTACGCCCTTCTTTCGTGCCGCATCCCAGTATTCAATTCCATCCCAGTGAACTCCATCGGGACGAGGCGAGACATGATAGAGGCTGCCATCGCGAATCAGGCCACGAAGTTCTTTCTTGTACAGATCGATTTCTTCTTTGGCTTCGGCATGTTGTTCGGCGGACCAGGCACTGGTATCGAGCATGATCGTGAGCCAGCCCATCATGCCGCTGCGCAGCATGTACCGGAAATTTTCGATGCGCGGCGTCGGCCACTTCTCCACGTAGCTTTCCAGCATGGCAGCTGGGAGGACGTGGCTGGTGTCGTAAAACGCGCGCCGGTTTGAGAGTGGATCATAGGTGTCGGTGATTGAAAAATAGTCCCCGTGCGCCGCGGTCCCGAAGTCGACCATGCGTCCGCCATCGTTGCAGATCTCGAGCAACAGTCCGGGATGCTTCCTACGCATCTCCGAATAGATCTCGTAATAGGCGCGCACCGCGTGATAACTCACGTCGGTGGAGTTCGTGCTATCCACAAAGTATGCGCCGGAACTTTTGTACACACATTTGTTCAGCGGATCGGGTGCCGCATGCGGATGATCGGTGCGGTCACAGCCATGCGCCACTAGATAACCATCGTGTTCCAGCATGTCGAGGTGATAATCGGTAATGATGCGGTCCACCTCATGCTCGGCCCACTGCTTGGCTTCTGGATCTCCGATATCGATGGTCTGACCTTTAAAGGGCTCCGGCTTCCAATCCGCGGGAATGTCGGTAACCATCCAGTCGCGCACCTTGGGATCGCGCGCGTTCAGTGCTCCCGGCTGCGTGGATAATCCGGCTTGCGTCCAGTCCACCCAGATACCGAATTTCAATCCATGCTTGTGTGCGTCATCGGAGATTACCGCAAGACCTCGCGGAAATTTCTGCGGATTCGGATACCAATCGCCTACATCGCGAAACCATCCGGCATCAATGTGAAACATGTCTACGCCGAGCTCGGCGGAGTCGCGAATCATGCGCTCGGCAATCTCTTCGTTGACCTGCATGCCTCCGCCCCAACTGTTGTTCACGACCAGCGGGTAGTTGGGATCTTTCCAGGTTTCCGGGTTCCCGAGCACGGCGCGCACCCAGGGGCGCAGGATGTTTCCCGCCCCGTCCGGACCATCGCGGAATCCTCCGAAGAAAACGATGGGGGATTCGAACGTCTCACCGGGCTTCAGGCGACTGTGAAACGGACCCGGGTCGGGATTGAGGCCGAAGACGGCTTTGAGCGAATCCTTTTCGCGTTTGATAGAAATGCGAGTTCGTCCGCTGAACTCAATGCCGCCATACCAGCCACTGTGTGCCGAATCATTTCTCTGCACCAACGTCCACGGAATGATTTCACGCGGCTGGTTCTCAAACAGGTCCCCGTAGGTGCTTGATGTGCCTGTCCAGTGAAATCCATCGGCGATTGGAACGTCGTGCGTCCCTATGTTCGAAGGCGTATTCGCGCCTTTTTCCACGAAGATCTGCTGCAATGGCTGTTTGGCGTCAACCTGCCAGTCGACGGCCAGAGCATCCTGCATGGGAATCCAGATTTCGCGGGTGTCCAGGTTTTCGATGCGAATCTGGTGCTCGAGAGGACCGAACGTCTGCCGAGTACGCCACTCCCAACTCAACCGCAAATGCGGCGACTGAGACTCGTACACGAAGACAACCTGATGTTCGCTTACCTTGCTGGCTTCGGAATTGAGTTTCCACGCGCAGGGCGTCTGCTGTCCCTCAATCACAACGAACGGGATCAGCGCCTCCGAGTTCCGGTTCTGCCATTCAGGTTGCCCGGGAAAAGCGAATTTCGTCAGACGAGGAGCGTCGTCCGAAGCTTCGAGCGTTATTTCCGTGTCGCTAGTTCGGAGTTGCGCCTTGTTTTGCGCCAGTGTGCAAAGCGAAACGAAGAGAAGCGAAACCAGAGCGCCGGCGCGGGTTTTTCTGGACATTAGGTCTGGGCTCCGCAAGGAAGGCAGAACCGGATCATTGGACGATCCGGCCCCGCACATGCTTAGAAGAAGAAGCGCGCTCCGACCTGCATAATGCGCTGGTTAGTTTCGCCCGTTAGACCGCCCTTTCCCAGCACGGCCCCGAACGTGGCATCGGTCGGATTGTTATCGATCTGGTTGAAGTTCGCGTGGTTGAAGACGTTCTGTGCCTCCAGTCGAAGCTCGAAGTATCGCGATCCCTCCGCAGAAAGGGGAAACTTCTTGAGCAAGGTCGCATCGGTGTAGAACGCCCCGGGATTTCGCACGTTCGGAAAAACGAACGCAGCATTACTGAGCGTGAAAGGCGCCGTCTGAACGAATGCCGCAGAGTTCAGCACCGGCTTCGGACTGCTGGACATAAACGTCCCGGTGTTCGGATTCGCCAGCGCCGCCGAGTAATCCTTCGACTGCACCACCTTAACCCCCGGCGCCAGCGAGTAGCGCAAGGCCGCTCCCGGAGCAGTTACACCGCCAGAAACATCCGGCATCAGCACAGGAGTGCCTTTCGGATTCCACGTACTCACACCCGCGATGCTCCAGCCACCGATGACCTGGTCCAGGATCTTGGCGCCCATGGTATCGTGCCGGTTCATAAACTGTCGGCCACGGCCGAACGGCAGTTCATAGGAGTAATTCAGCAACAGCGTTTGTGGCATCTCATACCCCGCCACGCCATACGCTTCCATGATGTTATGAGGGTCCTGCAGCAAGCCCCTGCCCGCCGGACCGCTGTGCTGGATGTCCTTTCCCCAGCTATTGGTGAGAGTCTTGCGAATGTTGTAAGCGGCGAGCAAGGTTAATCCATGGTATCCGCGGCTCTGGATTTGCAAGTTGAGGAAATTCGCAAACGACCGGCCCCAAGTCGCTTGCCCGGGTGTGACATTCGTGTACTGCGGGGAGAGCCCCATTAACTGCCCCAGAGGAACCGTTGGCTCGCTGGCAAACGTCTGCGATTGCCCAAAGAACGGATTGGGCACCGACTCTGCAGTAAAAATGTTCTCTCCACCATGCGTCTTAGCATACTGTGCTCCCGACGCGTAGTAACCGAGCGGAACATTGTTCAGGCTCCATCCCCAGAGTGGCATCAGCAGATGCACACCGCGAACACCGGTGTAATCCGCCGTCGCTACCCAACTGCGGCCCAGTTGCCGCTGCACGCTGACGTCCCATGTGTAGTCCGTCGGACTTTGGAAATGGTTAATCGTCGAGGCTCCGCCCTGGTTCGGATTCGCCGATTGCCCGAATGTCTGAAATCCGTAATCCTGATTCGTAGTGATTGGTGGATAGTAGCCCAGATGAGCGCCGGAAGCTTGCAACGGGAATGTACCCAACCCGTGATCCTGGGGGCTGAGTTCGCTGATCCAGTGCTGGTTGTCGAGCGTCGGCTGCTGGTTGAGGACGATGGTGTTGTAGTAGAAGCTGAACCAGTCGGTGGAGAGCCCGTTCAAGCCTTCATCGATGATGCCGGCGCTGGCATGCAGCACTGTCTTGTCATTGATTGCGTAAGCGATTCCAAGCCGCGGCTGGAAATTCTTCCAGTCGGTGTTGTACAGATTTTTCTGCGGATACTCGGGCGTGTGCAGCAGCACGATGCGCCCGGTGGCTCCCTGCGAAATCCAGGCGGGATCCGGAAGACCGGCGAGTTGCGGCAATTGGGACGTCACCTGGCTCCAATCCCAACCAGGGTTCGGTGTGAGCACATTCTTCGCGTTAATGTCGTACATCAGCGGCGATGACTGGCCCGGGGCGAAACTCTTCGGTGAGCGCGCGCCGTCATGATCCCAGCGTAGACCGATTTGCACCGTTAATTTCTGGTTGACCTTCCAGTCATCCATCGCATATGCGGCCTCATTGAATCCATAAGGCGAGATGTTCCAGTTGCCCCATTGAAACACTTTGGATGAGCCCATCATAAGTTCCGCGAGGGGGAAGCCGGTCGTGGGATCGCTGGGATTCCCCCAATCCTGCTGTGAACCGCCTCCATTGTTGATCCATGCCACTCCCGTGTGATCTCCGCCGTTCTCATTAAAGCGGTAGTAGTACTGCTCGTACCCAACTTTGATGGTGTGCCTTCCCATCACCTTGGTGAACGAAACGGTTCCATTCTCGGTCTGGTTGATAAAGGTATCGAACTGCGATCCTCCTACGTTGGAAAACGCCGGTGATCCAGTCGCACCGACCTGAGCAATGTTGAGTACCGGAGGAATTTGATTGGTGGTCCGCGACGGATTATTCACGACCAGCGGATCGAAACCCCACGTGGTGGTGTCGATGTTCGGATCCGCTTGCGATCCATCGCCCGAAACACCGTCGCTGTAAAGTTTTGCCACTCCGAATCCAAGATGCACATCTAGAATTGACGTTGCCGATGCGACCCAGTTGTACTGCAAAGAGCCGGTCACGTCGTGATCATAAGTGTAGGAACGGGCCGCGTGCAGCCAGGGCGCCGGGATGTTGTTGCTCATGTGGGTCCGGCTGATGCTCAAATTGAAGCGCTGGCTGTTCGAGAGATTGTGATCAATACGCAGGAAGAAGCGATCGGTCGGACGCGTAACAGCAATGGTATCCAGGCGGTTGTTGCTGTAGCCGTCTGCTCCCGGCGTATTGTTCGGTTGCGGATAGAGCGCCATGTAGTGCGCAAAGGTCGCGCTCTGGAGCGAGAGACCCTGGCTCTGAGCCGGGCAGGTCCCGCCTGTTATATCCGCCTGCGAGCAGATTTTGCTTCCCGATAATCCGTTCGCTCCTACCGGTGCTCCGGGAACCGAACCATAGGCCATGCGGTTCCCGCTTGCGTCCAGGTGAAAGGGATCGAAGATGGCAGCGTAATCCGGAGTGCCGCCCACCCCGTTGGGAAAATCGATGATGGTCTGCGAGAAGTCGCCTTGCTGCTGCAGTGCGGTCGGAACCGTCGTGGTTACCGTTTGTCCGGTGTTATAGCGCTCCCCTTCCCATCCGAAATAGAAAAATGTTCGGTTCGAGCCGTTGTAAACATGCGGAATCGACACCGGCCCGCCGACCGACAAGCCGTAGTTGTTCTGGTGGAATGCCTGGCGGTCCACCCCCAACGAGTTATTCGACCAGCTGTTGGCATTGAGCAGTTGGTTTCGGAAGTATTCGAAAAGGCGGCCGTGGTACTGATTGGTGCCGCTCTTTGTATTCATCGTAATCACGCCGCCGGAGTAGCGC
>JAICJP010000128.1 GCA_025928375.1 Candidatus Sulfotelmatobacter sp. | reverse complement strand
GCGACCGTCTCGGAATTCTTCCTGGTATTGATGGTGCTCCAGCCCGGCGGCACCTCCAGCGCGATGTGATCGACTCTCACCGGCTGCTTTGACCCGTTATGAAATGTGAGCGCCACCGTGAAGTCCTGTCCGGGGGAGACTGAGGCCTGTACGTCGGATCCTTTGGGGATAACCTGCTGGCCGCCTGTGGAAGCGAGGCCGGTCAGCGTCGCTCCAAGCGCCAGGTTCAAAGCCGTTTCGGCTTGCTGCTGCTTGGTCGCGATGCGTGTGAGCAGATCGAGCTTCGCTTCCGAATTGGGGGAGCTTGATTCTATTTCTGTGCGTATGTGATGGAGGGCTTGCACCAGTCGCAACAACGGTTCGCTGGCAGGGGAAGGGGCGTTTCCCGCTGCCTCGGAAGCTGCGCTTGTGATTTGTTTGGCGGCATCAGACAGGTTTGAACCTAGCTGCTTGACCCTGGAACCGTCGTCTGAAAGTTTAGCCAGCCCCGGCATAGTTGTATCGATGCCATCAAAGAAATCCTTCTCATGGCCGTCTTTTCCCGCTGCCGATGGAATGACGGAGTCCTCCATCTTGTAGAACGTGAAACGGTCGCCGGGGTCCACGGTCCAGTTGGCGGCGCCCTGGGACATCTGATGGCGGAGACCTTGCATGGCGAACTGAATGTAGGACGTGCCGAGCAGAGGATCGTTTTGGCCGGTGTTGAATTTCACTGTCCACTTCTCATCGGCGCAGGTCATCGATCCCCACGGGCAGACGTTGCCGATATAAAACTTCTTTGCCTGCCAGGGCTGAAGGCCTTGCGCGATCTGCTCCGGGAACCGCTTGGGATCAGCGGCCGCGCGGAAGGCTTCCCTCGCGAGAATGCTCGAGGCCTGATGATTGCCGTGCCCGTCCCGTTCGGTGCCGGAGAAGCGTGCGACCAGTACATCGGGGCGGAAGGTGCGAATCACCCGGACAATGTCAGCCAGGGCGGTATCGTGACCGCCCCACTTTTCAAATGTTTCCGCAGCCGTCTTTGAAAAACCGAAATCGGCAACGCGGGAGAAGCGCTCCTGAACGCCATAGTATTCATCGGAGGCCAATAATTCTTCGGCGCGGAGCACGCCGAGAACGTCGGACAGATTGCTGCCAATCTTGTTCTGTCCGCCCTCGCCGCGGTTGAGCGTCATCAGGAGCGTGCTTACCCCATGGCCGCGGGCCTGTAGGGTCAGCATGCCGCCATCTTCGTCGTCGGGGTGCGCAACGATCTGCATGAGACGGCCCGTCGTGCCCAGCCTCCGCAGTTCCAGACGCAAGCCCGACGCGCCCTCGTCTTGTGGAATGGGGGCCGGTACGCCCTGATAGAGCAGGCCTGGTGGTTCGGCCGCGACATGGTCGAACGCCACGGCTGCCTGTGAGGAAGCAGCCTGTTGTGGCGCTGGTGAGCCCTCTTGCGACCATGCCGCAAGGGTAGAGATCAGACAGAGGATGGCGAACCTGAACAGGAAAGACAAATCAAGAGACGGCATCGCCAGGGCAGCGCGCTGCTTGGGATGAAGGAGTCCGGAGTGTCGCACGTTACAAGGATGGGGCTTCAGGGCCGTTTGACGCAAATTCTTTCCATGCCGCACGTACATTTTAGTGAGGCACGCAGCGTCGTTTTTGATTACACGTCACAGAGGTCTACGGCTTTGCGAAGCGAAACGAGCGGGTCACCGGTAGGTACAAATTCGTGTGCCACGTAGCCTTTGAAGCCGCTGTCGGCAATGGCTCGCATCACGCCATCCCACTGCACTTCCTGCGTGCCGTCGAGTTCATGACGGCCCGGAACTCCTCCCGTGTGAAAGTGGCCGAGCCACTGAATATTGTTGCGAATGGTGTCGATGAGATCGCCCTCCATGATCTGCATGTGGTAGATGTCGTAGAGCAGCTTCACGTTGGGTGAGTTGACCTCCTGCACCACCCGCACACCCCACGTGGTGTGATCGCACATGTAATCGGGATGATTGTTTTTGCTGTTGAGCAGTTCCAGGCAGATGGTTACGCCGTGATCTTCGGCGATCTTCTTTACACGATTCAGGCCCGTGATCGTGTTGCGCGCGCCTTCGTCATCGGACATTCCCGCGCGGTTGCCGGAAAAAGTGATGACGTTGGGAACCTGCGCCGCTGCCGCTTTGGGGATATTCGTGCGAAACGCCTGCTCAATGGCTGCATGATTTTCCGTGCGGTTCAGAGCGCTCTTGATCTCCCCGCCTCCGGCGTATGCCATCGTGCAAATGAGGCCGTAGCGGCGTGGCACATCGTATTCTTCCGGCTGCAGCAAATCGACGCCCCGCAATCCCATCTGCGCAGCCGCAGCGGACAATTGATCGAGAGGTATCTTCTGATAGCACCAGCGAGAGACGGACTGCCGGATGCGTCCCTTGCGCGGCACGCTGGCGCTCAGGGCACCGACAAGGGATGGGATTTGAGCGGCAGCGACTCCCGCCACCGATGATTTCAGCAGAGCCCGCCGCGTGATTCTTGGCATATTCAGGATGGAAACAAATCAGCTGCTGTCGCTATTTTATCTGGCGGCCTTCTTTGAACACGCTCTGGCAATTGCTGGCCGCCGTCAAGATCTCGTTGAACGCTGTTTCCTTGCGCAGGTTTTTCAGCAGCGGGTCATCCAGTAGGGCCGAATAGGCGCAGTAGTTCTGCTGCACGGCGGACTTCAGCAGCCTTAACGCGGGATCGGTCTGGCCGCAAGCCGCCATCAGTTCTCCTACGTGGTACCAGAGCTCGGCGTCCGGCTCGCTCATGACCGAAGTCTCGTTGTCGCGGACGGTTTTTGCCAGGTCCGGCGGACGCGGGCTGGCCGTGCAGGCCTCCATCAAGTCGCGATGATAGGTGGCCGCCTTGCCCATGTTTTTCACCGCGGCATGCGCTTCAGCAACATTGCCTTGGGCTAGATAGACATAAGGAGTGACCCACGCCGCCCATTCCGAACCAGCATCGAGCTGGATGAAATCGAGGGCGCGATCATTCTTGCCCATCTCCAGGAAAGTCCAGGCGCAAGAACGGAAGGAAAAATTGCCCGGATCGAGTTGGCGGGCCGCATTGCACTGCTCGGCGGATTTGTCGAGCATCCCCGCATAGCGATACACATAGGCGAGCGCAAAGTGCGCGTCGGCACTCTGCGGACGGCGATGGACCAGATCGGTCGCGGCGTCGTAGGCGCGCCCTAGTTCGCCGCGTTCCACGCGAGCGGTGATGAGGTTGCCGGCCGCCATCATGCGGTTGGGATCGAGCGCCAGGGCACGCTCATAGGCATGATTGGAACGCTGGAATACCTCCTCGCCGCCGCCGCCGTAGAGCGAATCGAAATAGTACCGTTGCCCCAATGCCTCCCAGGCTGGAGCGTAGCTGGGATCAATTCCCACCGCCCACTCCAGCATCTTGATCGCTTCTTTGTTAGGACCCGGATCGTGGGGCACGGCCACGCTGCGCAGGTAAAAGTCGTAGGCTTGCGGGTTGGTGGGCCGCGTGGTGGCTTCCACAGCTCCGCCGCTGCCCAGAATCGGCAACAGCCCGTTCTGGATCTGCGCCGACAATTGCTGATGCAGCCCAATCAGGTTCTCTGCGCGGTCGGTAACCGTCGTCTGCCAGATCAACCTGTCGCTCGGTACATCGATGGCCTCGAGGGTTACCGTAAGCTTATCGTCTATCTTTCGGAAAGACCCCGTGAGCAAGCGTCCTACTCGCAGTTCGAGCCCGACTTTTTTGGGATCAGCGTCGCCCGCGACATACTTGCGAGTCACAGAAGATGGCCGGACCTCCAGAGTGCGCGAATAGGTGAGCACGCTGGTAAGTTCGTCGGCCAGAGCGAAGCGCAAGTAATCGATGCTGGCATCGCCGCTCATGTTCTGCAGCGGCAGCACAGCAATCGCATTCCTTTGCTCGGCGCTCGCCACTTCGTGATGTCTGAACCACCACGCTCCCACCGCTCCCAGCACCGTGACCAGCAGCGCAGCCGTAGCGATCAGGGAATAGGTCAGCAGGCGCGAGTCACGGCCGAACGTGCGCGAAGGTACGCGCAGCCGCGCAGTTGCGCTAGGAGTCTTGATGGTTCCGGACTCGGCTTCTTTCTTCAACAATGCCAGGTCGGAGCGGATTTCGGCGGCGGTCTGGTAGCGTTTCGAGCGGTCCTTCTCCAGAGCTTTGCCGATGATAGCTTCGAGCTCAATGGGAATCTTCGGATTGAGCTCTCGCGGTGGAGTGGGCTTGGCATGTAAGACGGCGTCCAGCGTCAGCAGCGAGTTCGAGCCGGTGAAGGGCTTCTTGCCGGTCGCCATCTCGTACAGTACGACTCCGAAGGAAAACAGGTCGGTGCGGGCGTCCACGGTCTCGCTGCGCGCCTGTTCCGGCGACATGTAGACGGCGGTCCCCGGAATCACTCCGATGGCAGTGAGAGATTGATCGGCTTCTTCGTCGGTTCCCGGATGGTGTACCAGCTTCGCCAGTCCGAAATCGAGAACTTTGACCTGGCCCGTGGGCGTAATGAAAATGTTGGCCGGCTTGATGTCGCGGTGGACGATGCCCTTGATATGCGAGGCAACCAGAGCGTCCGCCACCTGTACGCCGATATCCAACAACTTTTCCAGGGGCATGGCGTGCCCGGCAATCTGCTGCTTTAAGCTCTCTCCTTCCAGCTTCTCCATGACGATGAAGGGATGGCCGTTATTGTCTTCAATGCCGTGGATGGTGCAGATGTTGGGATGGTTGAGCTGAGAGGCGGAGCGAGCCTCGCGGGTGAAGCGCTCCATCGCCTTGGAGTCGCCGGTCAGATTTTCCGGAATGAATTTCAAGGCGACGTGACGGCCAAGCTTCACGTCTTCGGCCTCATAGACCACGCCCATACCGCCGCCCCCGAGCTTGCCTAGGACGCGATAGTGGGAAATCTGCTGACCAATCATGAGAGAGTGGCGACCCTACTCGGCGGTAATGTTAGGCCCGGTTCGAAGTCCGGTCAACTGGAGTTCGTCCAAACCCGGGGCTAAAGGTAGCGCCGAGACATTAGCAATGTCTCTATCTACAGGGTGTGCGTCGCGCTAGTTCCGTATTGGGTCCGCTACGTCCTTCGGTAAGATGCGCGGCGCAGCCGAAGCGGTTTGGATGAAATAGGATAGAGCTGCTAGGCCATTTCCTATAGGAGAGTTTCCATGCCAGCCGGTTCTGCCCGCCTGCAGCTTTCACCGGTGCCGCACAGTTCGGAACTGCAAGACGCCATTCGCAAAAGAGCGGAAGAGATCTATGTTCGGAACGGAAAGATTCCCGGACGCGATTTGGAAAACTGGACCCAGGCGGAAGCGGAAATTGTGCGGGAATGCGGAAAGTCGATGCGGCGTACCGCCATCGTGGTCGAGGTCGATGACGTCCAGTACCTGGGCGAGTATGCATCGGAATCATGCGACGGCTACCAGCCGGGCGAGTTCGGTTTGGGGCAGGACATTTCCATCCGCTTCGAGAGGGACAAGATGTTTCTAAAGAGGCCCAACGGTAAGGAACTGGAAACCACCATCGTCCACAAGATTGGTTGAAAGTGTCTGCCGGGCTCAGATGAGGCTTTGCCCTGTCTGATTCCGGACACCATGGTCCATCCTCGGACGATGGTCTCAAATTGCCGCATATCGCCGCATTGCAGCGACGGCACTTTTATCCCCTCGGTTCGGAAGTTCGGTTGCTCGGTGCTTTCGACAAGGGGAGAGGTGTCGAACCATGAAAAAGACCGAGCGCGTACGACAACTGCTGACAGGGCCGTTGCAGGACTCTGACCTGAAACAAAACACCGAGAAGGGCTGGAAGGCCGTCGCCATAGAGTGGGAGCGAGAAGTCGAGGTCCCGGAAGAACGGCTGCCCGGTGACGTGCCCTTCGGGCTGCAACTGGTTTCAGACACCCAGCAGTTGGTGGATGATCCCGACGAGCGCGAGATCCTGTTCCAGTTGATGGAACTCATGGTGGAGGAAGGATCGTACGCGCGCATCGCCGACGAGATCAACCGGCGCGGATTCCGCACGCGCGACGGCTCGCGATGGACCCCTGTATCCGTCTTTGAGATGCTGCCCCGGCTAATTGAAGTGGGCCCACACGTGTTTCGCAGCGCCGAGTGGCAGAAGCGCCGGAGAGGAACGGTCGCCAGGGACACAGCCGTGTAGGACAGCTGCTATCGGCTGCCCATGCGAGCGAAGCTCGCCTGCTTTTTCCAGCGTTCGTGACGAAATACGCAGCGAAAGAAGAGCGGAGCTTCGCTCGGCCGGACAGCCGATGGTGCGCTCCGTACACAGTTCGAATTTCCCAGTCGCCGAAACAGAAACACTGTGTAAGCGTTGTGTTTCTCTGCTGCCCGGCATAGTTTCGCCTTTCGCAACGCTAAAGCATTCTGCTACTCTGCTTTCCCCGGGGAGGAATGTAGAGAATGTCAACCTACAAGCGGATGTTTTCATCCGTTGTCGTTCTGCTGTGCCTCACTCTTTGCTCATTCGCGGCAGAGAAGAAATCCAAAGAAACTAAGCCTGAAGAGAACAAGCCCTCGTACGAGCAGCCGCAGCCTGCCACCGAGAATCTCGATTTGACCATGTACCAGCGGATTCGCGACGAGGGGCTGGGGCACTCGCACGTGATGGAATACGCCTCCGGGCTGATGGATGGGATCGGGCCGCGGTTGACCGGCTCTCCGAATCTGAAGAAAGCGAACGAGTGGACCCGAGATCAGTTCACCGCCATGGGCTGTCAGAACGCGCACCTGGAAGACTGGGGCGAGTTTGGGATGGGATGGCGGCAGTTGAATACCTGGGTGCGCATGTCAGCGCCCGATACGGCGGTATTCATTGCGCAAGCTTTACCTTGGTCGCCCTCCAGCCACGGGCCCATCAATGGCGCTGCGGTTTGGGTGGATGCCAAGGATGAAAAGGATCTGGACAAATACAAAGGCAAGCTGGCGGGCAAGATCGTATTTTTTGGTCCCAACCGCGAAGTGAAGCCTCTAGACAAGGCGCTTTTCAAGCGGGATGACGATGCTGACTTGAAAAAAATTGCGGAATATCCGGTGCATATTGCAGAGCGTGAAGATTTTTTTCAGGAGTTCATCAAGCGGCTGGAGTTCCGGGAAAAGGCCGGCAAGTTCTTTGCCGACGAGCATGCCGTCGCCGTTGTGGTGCCGAGCCGCGATGGTCGGGATGGCGGCGGCTCGGGTGGCACCATTTTCGATGACGGCGGTTCGGGGATGGGCTGGTTCACCTATCAGAAGGAACATGCCGAAAAGCTGCCAATCGTTGTAATGGCCATCGAACATTACGGTCGCGTCTACCGGCTTGTAAAGGCCAATGTGCCGGTGAACATTGAAATGGAGGTAGAGACCGAAATTACCGGCGATCACGAGCATGGGTTCGATACCGTGGCCGAAATTCCCGGTACGGATCCCAGGCTGAAGGACGAAGTTGTCATGGTAGGCGGTCATCTGGACTCCTGGGCGTCGGGTACCGGCGCCAGCGATAATGGCGCGGGAACCGTCGTTGCCATGGAAGTGATCCGCATTCTGAATTCGCTCAAAGTGCAGCCGCGACGAACCATTCGCGTTGCCCTGTGGACCGGAGAGGAGCAAGGCGAATTCGGGTCCTACGGCTACGTGAAGCAGCACTTCGGCTTCGTTCCGCTCTCGACTGCTCCTGACCAGGTGAAATTGCCTGACTTTTTGCGCAAGCCGGCGGGTCCCCTTCAGTTGAAACCGGAGCAGCAGAAGATTTCCGGATACTTCAACGTGGATAACGGCTCGGGAAAAATTCGCGGCGTCTACTTGCAGGAAAATGCCTCGATTGCTCCTGTGTTTCAGCAGTGGATCGCACCCTTATCGGATCTGGGTGTCACCACCCTCTCCATGCGAAACACCGGCGGCACCGATCACGAGGCGTTCGATGCGGTCGGCATTCCCGGATTCCAATTCATCCAGGATCCGCTCGATTACGGATCGCGCACCCACCATTCCAACATGGATTTGTATGAACGCCTGCAGCCCGATGACCTGGCGCAGGCGGCTACGGTGGAAGCAATCTTTGTTTACAACGCCGCCATGCGTGACCAGATGCTGCCGCGGAAACCTTTGCCTCATCCGGAGTTGAACGAGGAACGCAAGGCGCCGCTTAAGAACGTCATGCCCGGCGCGACAGCGGCAGCGGAGGAGATGAAAAAGCCAGACGAATAACCCGTAGACTTAGCCTGGCCAACTCTTCGGGAGTGATCGAAAGCCCACCTGTCGCAACCATGCGGGAATGTGGGCCTCAGGCGCCCCAGCCGACGTTTTTTTGCTCCTCCCCATTTGCCCGGGGATACGTTTCTGTCGTAGCCTCGTCTAACCCAACATTTCGTCTCCTGGAGTTACTCCTATGGCTCCAATTCAGTTGCTGATCAATAACAGTCCACACGAGGTCGAGGTCGCTCCTGACACTCCGCTCTTGTGGGTCTTGCGCGACAAACTCAACATGACGGGCACGAAGTATGGCTGCGGCATGGGGCTGTGCGGCGCGTGTACGGTACATCTCGACGGCCAAGCGGTGCGCTCGTGCCAGACGGCGGTGTCCTCAGTCGGATCCAAGAAGATCACGACCATCGAAGGACTCTCTACCGACAATTCGCATCCCTTGCAGAAGGCCTGGATCGCCGAGCAGGTGCCGCAGTGCGGATATTGCCAGCCGGGACAGCTCATGTCGGCGGCGGCGCTGCTGGCAAAAACTCCCAGGCCGAGCGATCAGCAGATTGATTCTGCCATGGGCGGAAATCTCTGCCGCTGCGGCATGTATCAGCGAATTCGACGAGCCATTCATCGCGCCGCCGGGGAAGGAGCATAGCCATGGCCACAGTGATTTCTCGTAGAAAATTCATGGTGCGCAGTACGGTTGCCGGAGCAGGTCTGCTTGTGGGACTGCGATTCTCCGGACCCATGCTGCTTTCGCAGGAATCGGAGAAGGCGAAAAAGAAGTCTCCAGTAAATCCATTCGATGCTTACATCCACGTGAAGCCGGACGGGAAGATTTCTCTGATAGTGGCGAAATCTGAAATGGGGCAGGGAATCAAGACCGGGCTGGCGATGATTCTCGCGGAAGAGGCGGACGTAGATTTCAATGCAGTGAGCGTAGAGCAGGCCGAGACGCGGCCTGACATTTATGAGCACATGGGGACGGGCGGCAGCGGCAGCACCATGGAGAATTTCATGCCGCTGCGGCGAGCGGGTGCAACCGTGCGCGAATTGATGATCACGGCTGCGGCGCAAAAATGGAACGTCCCGAAAACCGAGTGCGATGCCAAAAAGGGCCTGGTCCGCCATACAAAGTCCTCGCGGCAAACGAGGTATGGTGAATTAGTGGAAGCGGCTTCGAAGTTGCCGTTGCCTGATCCAGACAAAGTTCCGCTCAAAAATGAATCCGAGTTCGAGCTGATCGGGCACGCTACTCCGCGCGTGGATATTCCCTCGAAGGTCAACGGGAGCGCAGGGTTTGGCCTTGATGTGCGCGTTCCTGACATGCTGTTTGCGGTGGTCGCTCGTTGCCCTACGTTTGGCGGCAAGCCGGCGCATTTTGAGGCATCGAAGGCAAAGGCGGCGCCCGGGGTGCGCGACGTCTTCGAAATTCCTGCGCTGGGGAAGGACATGTACACGGCCGGCGGCATCGTGGTCGTGGCCGACTCCACCTGGGCCGCCATGAAGGGGCGCGACGCCTTGCAGATCGAATGGGATCGCGGCCCAGCGGCTTCGGAATCGAGTGCCAGTCTGCGAGAGTCTTTGCGAGCTGCGGCGAGCCGGCCGGGCAAGCGCATCCGCAATGACGGAAATGTGGATGAGGCTCTGCCCTCCTCGGCTAAGCGTGTTGAAGCGGTCTACGAATTTCCCCATCTGGCGCACGCCACCATGGAGCCGATGAACATTACGGTGCACGCCCGCGACAACGAGGCGGAAGTCTGGGCTCCGACGCAGTCTCCTGATTGGGTGCAGCGAACCGTGGCGAAACTTCTGGATTTACCGCCGCAAAAGGTGATCGTGCACACGACTTTGCTGGGAGGAGGTTTCGGGCGTCGCTACATGGCGGATTACCCGGCAGAAGCAACGCAGATTGCGAAGGTCGTTGGCAAGCCCGTGCAATTGGTGTGGAGTCGGGAGGACGATATGACCCACGATTTTTATCGTCCTGCGGCATGCCATCGGATGCGCGGTGCGGTGAATCAGGCCGGACATCCTCTGCTCTGGTCTCATACCATCACCTCGACCTCCATTGGAGCTTTCTGGGGCGCGCCTGACAAATTGGAAGAATCCGAAGTCGGCGGGGCCAAGCAGATGCCCTACGCCATTCCGAACGTACGACTGGAATACGCTGCGGTGCCCAGCTCGGTGCCGCCATTGTGGTGGCGGTCGGTCGAGCACTCGTTCAATGGTTTTGCGGTGGAATGCTTCATCGACGAACTCGCCGCTGGTGCCGGAAAAGACCCGGTTGAGTTCCGCCGCGGACTGCTGGTGAAGCCGGCGAACTGGAAGCCCAAGGATGAAGACGATCCGGATCCATCACGCCTGCGTGGAGTGCTGGACATCGCGGCCGAAAAAGCGGGATGGGGGAAGCCTCTTCCCAAGGGCAAAGGCCGTGGCATCGCTTCTTATCATTCCTTCGGAAGCTACATTGCGGAAGCTGCCGAAGTGACGGTCAGCGGTAAAGATTTTAAGATCGATCGCATCGTTGCGGCTATTGATTGCGGACAGGTCGTGAATCCCGAGTCGGTACGCGCCCAGGCTGAGAGTGCGATCATTTATGGCCTGAGTGCCGCCTTGAAAAATGAGATCACGATCAAGGACGGAGCGGTGGAGCAGTCGAATTTCGATGGCTACGATCCCATCCGCATCGATGAAGCTCCGCCGATCGAGGTGCACCTCCTGAAAAGTAAAGAAGATCCGGGAGGGATGGGTGAGCCCGCGCTTCCACCGGCGGCACCCGCAGTGGCGAATGCAATCTTTGCGGCCTCAGGGAAGAGGTTGAGGAGGCTGCCGTTTCAGTTGAAAACATAAATGGGGGTTGATCCAGAATTCCTTCCGGTTAGCCAAGGCGATCTGCAGCTTGAGTATCCGCCGGTCTGTCACTGATTACGCAGTGCGATGATTGGACTCACCCGTGTGGCATGTCGGGCCGGTACGTAGCTGGAAAGGAATGCGACGGCCAGCAAAGTGAACACCACCGCGGCAAAGGTCGCGGGATCCGCCGCTCCTACTCCATACAGAAGGTTTGACATCAGCCGAGTGAGGGCCAGCGCAGATACAGTTCCAACACCCACTCCCGCAATCATCAGATGCAGGCCCTGTCGTAGAACTAGGCCAACCACACTTGCGCGCTGTGCCCCGAGGGCCATCCGAGTTCCAATCTCGTGTGTGCTCCACTACAGAAAAAATTCCGGTCGTTGCGCCCATT
>JAICJP010000466.1 GCA_025928375.1 Candidatus Sulfotelmatobacter sp. | reverse complement strand
GAACTCCGCTGAGCGCGCCGCAATGGACGCTGCGATTAAGGCCATTCGACCCGAGCAGATTCGCGCTCACATCCGCTTCCTCTCTGACACGTTGCTGCAAGGACGAGCGCCCGGAACTCCGGGATACGACATCGCTGCGCGTTATGTTGCATCTGAACTCGAAGGCATGGGCCTGCATCCGGGCGTGGCGGGCAAATGGTATCAGCCCGTTCCGCTCGAAAAAGCCGTCACGGATGAGGCCGCAAGCTCGTTCGCGCTGACCGTGAACGGCCAACAACAGCCGCTTACTGGTGCCAAGGACTACATGTTGTCCACATGGTTCGCGACTCCGGCAGGCAAGGACACGAAAGCCGAAAGCGATGTCGATGCTCCGATTGTGTTCGTCGGCTTTGGAGTCACGGCTCCGGATCAGAAATACGACGACTACGCCGGCGTCGATGTGCACGGCAAGATCATCGCGACGATCTACGGCGCGCCGTCATCGTTTCCGTCGACAGAGCGCGCCTACTACTCCGACGGGGTTATCAAGGCCAAGAATGCGGTGGCGCACGGAGCCGTTGGCGTCATCTCCATCATGCTGCCGGAGGACTGGAAGCGTTACCCGTGGGAATGGCTCGTGCCGCAGATTCAGATGGGAGAGATGCACTGGCTCAACAAAGAGGGTGTGCCGCATGACTTCTTCCCGCAATTGAAAGGGTATGTTCTGTTAAGTGAGAAGACGGCGGAGGCGCTGCTTGCAGGCGCTCCTAAAACACTCGACCAGGTCTTCGCGGCCGCCAAAGCGAGCAAGCCGCAGGCATTCGCCCTTTCCGCGACGGCCCGCATTCACACCGTTGCGAACACGACTGTGATTGAGAGCCCCAACATCGTTGCCGAACTGAAAGGCTCCGATGCCACTCTGCGCGATCAATACGTCGTCTACACGGCGCACGTGGATCATCTCGGAATCTGCCCGGCAGTGGAGGGTGATAACGTCTGCCATGGAGCGCTCGATAACGCGTCGGGCACTGCGTCGCTGCTGGAGATTGTGCGCGCATACGCGAGCCTACCCAAACCGCCTCGGCGGTCCGTGCTCTTCGTATTTGTGACCGGAGAAGAAATGGGCCTGCTCGGCTCCGACTACTTTGCGCATTATCCAACCGTCCCGCTGAAATCGATCGTTGCTAACGTGAATATAGACGGCGCGCCCGGCGTCTACTTCCCCATGAAAGACGTGGTTGTGCTGGGAAGTGAGCACTCCAGCATGTCGAATGAAGTGAATTCCGCGGCCAAGGCTTTGGGTTACGATCTCAGCCCCGATCCCATGCCCGAAGAGGTTCTGTTCATCCGCAGCGATCAGTATTCCTTTGTGCTGCAGGGCGTGCCCGCAGTCGATGTCACCGATGGTGTGAAATCCACTGACCCGAAAGTCAACGGACTCGACGTCGTGAAGAAATGGCTGGTGACGCGGTACCACACACCGCTCGACAACATGGATCAGCCGATCGACTTCGACTCTGCCGCGAAAGGTTCGGTCATGAACTTCCTGGTCGGATACGAAGTCGCGCAGCGCAACAATGTCCCCGAATGGAATCAAGGCGACTTCTTTGGCAGTACGTTCGGCCCCAGACACAACGCGACCGGAGAGTAATCCCCATCAGGCGAGTTTGGCGCGTATCGCTGCAAGAACCACTCAGCTCCGGACGCATTTCGTGCCGGAGTGGGGGGTGGGAAGTGCTCCAGCTACTGAGCTGTCCGCTTCCGGACGCCCAATAACCATGAGGGGACACTCGCCGCCTCCTGTCGGTCTTGAAGTTCAAGAAATGCAAGCACTTTCCCCGCCCAACAGTGGAAGATGACCTGCTGCCATTCTCCACAGTGGGGAGATAGCCATGTTCTCAACATTCCTGCAAGATTGCCGTTTCGCCTTGCGCCAGTTGCGCAAGACTCCCGGATTTACCACTACCGCGGTACTCACCCTGGCGCTCGGAATCGGGGCCAATGCCGCGATTTTTACTTTGGTAAACGCAGTCATGCTGAAGAAGCTTCCGGTCGCCGACCCGAAGTCCCTGGTGCAGCTCGGCGACGAGGCCTACTGCTGCGTCGGATATGGCGGCCCTGATAACGGCGACTACTCCTTGTTTTCCACCGATACCTATACATACTTACGGAAAAACGCGCCCGAGTTCGAGGATCTGGCGGCGATGCAGGCGGGTTTCGCATTCCGGCACCTGGTTATCAGGCGCGAAAGCACTCAGGAGAACGCCCGTTCCGTAATGGGTGAGTTTGTTTCAGGCAACTACTTCCGCACGTTCGGGTTGAATCCAAGCGCCGGGAGACTGTTCACCGACGCCGACGACGTGCAAGGCGCCCCCCCGGTGGGGGTGATGAGCTATGAGACCTGGAAGAACGGCTATGCCTCAGACAAGTCCGTGGTCGGAAGCACGTTCTATGTCAATACCAAACCAGTCACCATTGCTGGAATTGCTCCGGAAGGATTTTACGGAGATCGCCTCTCCAGCACTCCTCCAGATTTTTATCTGCCGATTGAATCGATGCCGGTACTCGCGAACGTACCGTACGTTCACGATCCGCGGGCGAATTGGCTCTACATGATTGGGCGCCTCAAAGCTGGAGTTGCGCAGCCGCAACTCCAGGCCAAGCTTAGCGGATTGGTGCGGCAGGCGCTGATGTCGATCAACGATTTGTCCGAACAAGACAAAGCTTATATCCCGAGAGTACATCTCGTGCTGACGCCAGGTGGTGCAGGCATACGGGGCATGGAAGAGAATTATGGTTCCCATCTGAAATTGCTGATGTGGGCCTCAGGTCTGGTGCTTCTGATTGCCTGTGCGAACATTGCCAATCTTCTT
>JAICJP010000328.1 GCA_025928375.1 Candidatus Sulfotelmatobacter sp. | reverse complement strand
GCGGTCAGTGATCTGCAGACTCTGGATAAGAATCACGACCTGTATGCCAACTTCGACTTGCTGGACGACATGGACTTGCAGCAAGATGTGACGGCCAATCCGTAAACCTTCTTGGTCAGTTGCAAGACGTCACGACACGTGCAGCAATGAAACGGGGAAAATACAAATCGGTGTATCTGCCGGCGGCGGGCTTGACCATTGCACTCGCGATTCCCGCTGCATCCTTCGCGCAGAAACATCAGGCCCCGCCGCCTCCCGCAACTCACGCGGAGGTATCTCGTCCGCAGCACAATCCTGTCCAGCCCCGCGGCCATGCGGGGGATTGGCTGCGGCGCTATGCAGATCTCCCGCCCGATGAGCAGGACAGCGCGCTGCAAAACGATCCCGAATTCCGCCGCTTGCCCGCCGAGCGGCAGCAAAAGCTGCGCGAGCGCCTGCAGCGTTTTTCCACTCTCCCCCCGCAGCAGCAACTGCGCGTTCTGAATCGCATGGAAACCTGGGAGCACCTGACTCCCGCGCAGAAGCAGGAGGCACGACAACTCTTTGGCCAATTGCGTGCCCTACCTCCTGATCGCAAGCAGGTGGTCACGACAGCGATAGAAGACCTCCGCGGCATGACCCCAGAGCAGCGCGAACAGGTCATTAATTCTGACCGTTACAAGGGGATGTTCTCGGATCCGGAGCGCGAGCTCATGCGCGGCGCCGCTCGTTTGCCATTGTCTCCGCCAGGCGGCGAAGGCGGATCGCAGGAGTAGGACGATCTTAATTCCTTAACGCCATCATCCGCCGGATCGACAGCGACATCTGCTTGATCTCCTCCGCGTCGGAAGCATTCGGCGACATCTTCAGATATTGCTCCAGGTCCTCCCCGGCCAAAGTCTGCAATCCCATGCTGTAGCGCAGCAGCGCCCGTTGCTTCAGATCTTCGGCGGAACGCGGGTAGATGACCAGAACCAGGTCGGCGAGAGGCAGCGCTTTGCGGAAATTGCGCGTGGAAAGATACACCGTCTTCAGGTTGTTCAGCATGCGCGTCAGAATCTGGCGCCGGCTGATGGTATGTAGAAATTCGGGGCGCAACTTCATCTCGCCCGAATAGATTTCGTCGAGCCGCATCTGGCAGTCCTGCCGGCTCACAATGTCCCCGCGATTGAAGCAGTCGATCAGCCTCTCCTCCCCGTCCTCGGCATAATGCTTCAGCAAAAAGTGACCCGGCATGCCGACCCCTGACAACGGCAGGCCCACCCGATTTGCCACTTCCATATAAATGATCGAGAGGGTGATGGGAATTCCCAGGCCGCGGTCCAGAACATCGTTCAGAAAGGAATTGCGCGGATCGTAGTAGTCTTCCCGATTGCCCTTGAGATTCGCCTGCTCGAAAACAACTTTGTTCACCGCAGCCATCAGACTCTGCGTGTCGGACCCGGCAGACAGAGAGGCTGCGCGCGCCGCCATTCTGTCGATCCGTGCAGCGTATTCTTCAATCTCCAGGCGCGGATAGTCGGTGCGGGCGATGGTCAGCGCGCCTCGTATCAGATCGATTTGTTCGTCTGGCAAATCACCGGACACGAACAAGGAGAACGTTTCGACCAGTTCGGCGGGAGCGGTGTAATGCATAGCCAAAATGCTAGCAATCATCCGAGCCCCTGGGATTGGCCCGGACGTGCCAGAGCATGGCACCTTCGCCTTAGAACCAGCGTGATCGTGAAATCTACGAGCGCATAAGATTGCGCGCGATAAAGAACACGTTCGCCGGCCGCTCCCCCAGCCGCCGCATGAAGTACGGGTACCATTCCGTGCCGAACGGAACATACACGCGCATGCGCCAGCCATCTTTGACCAGCTGCTGCTGCAGATCGCGGCGGATGCCGTGCAGCATCTGGAACTCGAAAGAATCGCGCGCAATCTTCTCCCGTGTGGCGAAGGCTTGCGCCTGCCGGATGATGTTTTCGTCGTGCGTGGCCAAGCCGTGATACGTGTCGCTCTTCAGCAGCATCTTCATTAGCGTGACGTAATTCGCGTCCACATCGGCCTTGCTCTCGTAGGCAATACTGGGCGGTTCTTTATACGCTCCCTTGCACAGGCGAATGCGGATCTTTTCTGCCAGCAGATCCTCTACATCTTTTTCGGAGCGTTTCAAATAAGACTGGATCACCGTGCCAACTTTGTTTCCGTGACCGGGCCGGCGATGCAGTTCGTGAACGAAATCCAGCGTGCGCTGGGTGTAGGGAGATCCTTCCATATCCACGCGTACGAAGCCCGGCGGGTTCATCGACGCGGCTTTTGCCACCAGACCGCTGACCAGATCCCGCGCCATGCCTTCATCGACATCCAGTCCCATGTGCGTCAGCTTCAGGCTGATATTGGCGTTGAGTTGATTTGCCACGATCGCGTCCAGAATCTGGTGGTAAAGCTGGGCGCTGTGCCGGGCTTCGTCCGGGTTAGTGACGTTCTCCCCCAAGTTATCAATGCTGACGCTCATGCCCGAGCGGTTCACGGTCTGGGTTACGCGAACCGCATCCGCGATTTCGGTGCCGGCCACGAAACGGCCGGAGACTCGGCGTCCAATGGAAGAGCTCTCAGCAAATCTGCGCAGGCAACGGTTTTCAGAAAGATGGACGAAGAACGCCCTTAACATGCAGTACCCGCCAAGTCCCGGAAGAGAGGAAAATCCGTGCCGGACATCGGTGTCAGAGCCACTGAATTTTGTATCACAAGTGCATCGCGCCGCGAGTGACTCGCCGCACACCTTCATGATCGTCCCCGTACTTGTGGGGTGCCCCATCTCTCGCTCTGTTGCGAGACATGGAAATCACGAACCTCAGAGTCACTCCAGTTGGAAAAGCTTTTTGAGTTATTCGCCCCCGCGGCTCCAATTCGGCAGCGATGACAAAAAACTTCTTGACTTCCATTCACTGTTGTAGTTAAGTATAACAGTAGGTCGGCAAGCGCACAGCCGGGAATCAGGCTCTGCCGCACGATCCGATCGAAGGAGAATGGCTATGAAATCAACGCTGGTAATCGCTCTGTTGTTCTTAGGATCGCTGGGATTTGCGCAGTCCGAGGCCAAGCCGGCCGCGTCCTCTGACGCGGACAAATCTTTTGACACCATGAAAAGCATGGCCGGCAAGTGGCTTGGCCCGGTAACGGTAGATCCACCGCAGCACGAAATGGGAAACGCAACAATGGAGGTTTCTCTACGCGTAACGTCGCGCGGCAACGCGTTGGTGCATGAGATGAAGGGCGCCACAGATCCCGACGATCCCACACACTACGACCACCCGGTCACCATGATGTACCGGGACAACGACCAGTTGCTGCTGACGCACTATTGCGATGCGGGCAACCGGCCGCGCATGGCGGGCAAAGTCTCACCGGACGGAAAGAAGGTCGAATTCGAATTTCTGGATCTCTCCGGCAGCAATAAGTTTGGCCACATGAATCACGCAGTATTCACGGTGATTGATGCCAACCACCACATCGAGGACTGGACTTACATGACGCCCGGCGACAAGCCGATTCACGCGCACTTCGATCTGCAGCGCGCGAGATGAGGATGTATCCTTCGCAAGGGCAATCGGGACATCAGGATGGACCGTGAGTGGAACGACAAGCAGCCGATTTACCGCCAGCTTCGCGATCGCGTGGTCGCGATGATTCTCGACGGTGTACTCAACGAAGGCGATCCGCTGCCTTCGGTGCGCAATGTGGCGGCGGAATATCGCGTGAACCCGCTCACGGTTCTCAAGGGCTATCAGCAACTGGTCGACGAAGATTTTGTCGAGAGCCGCCGAGGCTTGGGAATGTTCGTGAAGACAGGCGCGCGCAACCTGCTGCTGCAGGGCGAACGGCAGAAGTTCCTGGCGGAAGAATGGCCACAAATTCAGGCCAATATTCAACGCCTTGGTCTGACGCCGGAGGACCTGCTCAACGGTGCGGGCAAACGGCGCGGATCGAAGTCCGGCAAAGAGGAGCGCTGAAACGATGGCATGCATAGAGGCGCGCGGGCTGCGCAAGGCGTTCGGAAAAACGGTGGCGCTGGAAGGAATCGACCTGCGCGTCGAGGAAGGACGCATTCTGGGAATCATTGGCCCGAACGGCGCGGGCAAGACCACCGCCCTCAACGCGATTCTGGGGCTCACTCCGTACCAGGGGGAATTGCACGTGCTCGGTCGGGATCCCTGGCGTGAGCGGGACCGCCTGATGCGCGACGTTTCCTTCATCGCCGATGTCGCCGTGCTGCCGCGCTGGATACGGGTCTGGCAGGCGCTGGACTACGTTGCCGGCGTGCATCCGCGATTCGACCGCGCGAAAGCGGAAGGCTTTCTTGCCAAGACCACCATCCGCCAGACCAGCAGAGTGCGGGAATTATCCAAGGGCATGGTCGCGCAACTGCACCTGGCACTCATCCTCGCGATCGATGCTCGACTTCTGGTGCTGGATGAACCAACCCTTGGGCTCGACATTCTCTACCGCAAGCAATTCTACGATTCGCTGCTGAACGACTACTTCGATCGCAGCCGGACGATCGTCGTCACTACGCATCAGGTGGAAGAAATCGAGCAGGTGCTCACCGATCTCATGTTTATGGACCGCGGCCGCATCGTCCTCCACTGCAGTATGGAAGACTTCGAGGCGCGCTACCTGGAGGTGATGGTCCGTCCCGAGCAACTGGACGCGGCCCGCGCGCTCAAGCCGCTAAACGAGCGGCAAGGCTTAGGGCGAAGCATCCTGCTATTCGACGGAATCGGTCGAGACAGATTGAGCGCGCTGGGAGAGGTGCGCAACCCAAGTATTGCCGACTTGTTTGTTGCGGTGATCGGGAAACACTCAGGTCAGGCGCAAGGAGCAGCATGATGAGCACTCAGTCCAATGCGATACCCCAGTCGGCGCTGGCATCCGGCGCAGGCAACTGCAACCAGATCTCAATCGCCCGTCGTGTCTACTGGTCCGTAAAACGCGAGGTTTGGGAGAGCCGTTCCATCTATATTGCGCCGCTGGCCGTTGCCGCAGTCATCCTCTTGGGCTTTTTCGTGAGCGCCATCCGTTTGCCCGCCAAAGTGCGGGAGGCTTCGGGAATGACACCGTTGCAACTGGGCGATATGTTTGCCCAGCCGTACGACATTGCCGCCTTGGCGCTGATGGCCGTGACGCTGGTCGTTGCCGCCTTTTACTGTCTCGATGCGCTGCATGGGGAAAGGCGCGACCGCAGCATCCTCTTTTGGAAGTCGTTGCCAGTATCCGATCT
>JAICJP010000437.1 GCA_025928375.1 Candidatus Sulfotelmatobacter sp. | reverse complement strand
TTCAGGAGCGCGAGGCCGGTGAAAGGATCGTTCTTACCGATAAGAAGACGAGGACGAGATGCAGGCGCGTTCGCGCTGCTCCGGAGTATGGTCATCCCGATCGTCGCTCCTACTGCCATCATGAAGTCTCGACGTCTCATTTCCTGCCCCCGCAAAAGTAAACACAAGTATACGAAACAAACCCGACAGCGACGAATATCACAGCCGCTGTTGCTATGGTGCCCAGCCACGCATAAGTACCTACTTTGCAATTGCTTACTACGGTGCTGATTCAATGCACCCGCACCCCTCCAGCACCTTTCGTTTGTTTTGTTCTGATTGAGTGTATAGAATGATGTGTGGAATATGGTGCAACAGGCGACGGATTTCAAGCCTGGTAAGGAACCCACTATGGCGTCCGGTTCACGACTGTTAGCCGAGCAACGCAGGCGCAAGATACTTGAGTTCATCGAGCACAAGGGCCAGATCACCGTCCGTGAACTGGCGAGCCGGTTTTCCGTTTCCGCGGTGACGGCGCGCGGGGATCTTGATGCGCTCTGCACAGCAGGTCTGGCGATTCGTTCCCATGGAGGGGCAGTGCGGAAGCTGGAGACGGGTTCGGACGGCGGCACCTCATCCCGGGAGTCTCAAAAGTTCGCCGACGTGGCCCGGCTGGCCAAAGTCAGCCTGAATACCGTTTCGCGGGTAGCCCAAGGAAATTCCAAGCTCGCCCCATCAGTGCAAGCGTCCGTTCTCGCGGTGGCGCGAGACCTGGGCGTCAATTTGGCATCCGGCGCAGCAAATCGCACTATCATGTTTATCCTCGGCAATCGCGAAACCGTGAATGAATTCCAGTCGAAAGTCCTTCTGGGAGCCGAGGGATACTGTACCCGCAATGAGTGGGCGCTCCAATTCATTTCTTTTCGTTCCGATCTGAACGCGCCGCTGAGCAGCTTGAACCTTCCCGAAGTCCTGACGTCATCGAGCCGCCCGAGCGGGGTCATTTTAACTGGCACACATTCCGCCAACATTCTGGCCGCCCTCTCGGAAAAGAAGATCCCATTCTCACTGGTCGGTAACAATGTTGTCGGCGACTGGCAGCCAGAGCAGTACGACTGCGTCTTCACCGATGACGTGCGAGGGTCTGCCGAGATTACGCGCTATCTCATCGCGCAGGGACACAGGAACATCTGGTATATCGGAAACCAGCGGCTCCCTTGGTTTGCGCGCTGCGCTCGCGGATACCGGCAGGCCATGAAAGAAGCCGACCTCGAACCACGTTTCAGTGAGATCGGCTCAGAGGACCGCGAACTGGGATACTTGGCCGTCAAGGCTCTGCTGGCCTCGGGCGAGCGGCCTACGGCGCTTTTTGTCGGCACCGATCAGGCCGCCTCAGGCGTTTACCAGGCCCTGCAGGAGTCTGGAATCCGAATCCCTGATGACATCAGCGTTGCCGGCTTCAATGACACAATTGGTGAAGTCTTGCATCCGGGGCTGACGACTGTGCGCGAGTTTCCGAAAGAACTCGGCGTACATCTGGCTGAATTTGCCATCCGCAGAATCCAGGATCCGAATCTGCCTCCACAACAACTGATCATGCCGACAGAACTCATCCGAAGAGAAAGCGTGCGGCAGATCGCTCCGGGACATTCGTACGTATCCTCATTCGCGCTACAAGAACACACCTTGTGACAAGCCTGCGGCTTTTCAGTCGAACGATGAGCATTTTTTGGCAAGCATCATTCCGCGCTCTCTTTTTCTCTTTTCTCGTTACTGTTCCCGCGCTGACCCAGACGGCTCCGCCCGCGGATGCTTTTCGAGTCCTTGCACCACCTTCGAACGGTCCACAGATTACTCCTTATCTCAAGTACCAGACGGATATGGCGTGGCAGCAGGATGAGGAGAGAATCGCAGCGTGGCGCAGCATTCGAACGGACGCTGATATGTTTCGCCTGCAGCGCGATCTGCGAGAGAAGCTGTTACAGATGATTGGCGGACTTCCCAAAACCAGGACTCCGTTGCGGGCGAAGATTACCGGCACGATTCCAATGAACGGCTTTCATATTAAGAAGGTGATTTTCGAAAGCCTTCCGGGATTGTATGTGACTGCTCTTCTCTACGTGCCGGATGATCGCGAGTCGGGCAAAACCAAAAAGTATCCTGCCTTTCTCGTACCTGCCGGACACGCCACTGACGGCAAGGACCATTATCAGTCGCTCTGCCAGCGCTTGGTGCTGCGCGGGTATGTTGTTCTGGCCTGGGACCCCGTAGGCCAAGGAGAGCGCAGCCAATTCTGGGATGCAAAAGCCGGCAAGAGCCGCTACAACCTGATCTGTGCTGAGCATGCCGTGCTCGGCAACCTCGCATACCTCGTGGGCGCAAACCTGGCGCGCTGGGAAATCTGGGACGGATTGCGCGCCTTTGATTACCTGCTGACACTCCCCGAAGTTGACTCCAACCGCATCAACATCACCGGCACGAGCGGGGGCGGCTTCCAGGCCATACACATCGCTGCTCTCGAACCTCGCATCAAAGTCGCCGCGATCTCCTGCTACATCACTGCCCTGCCCATGCGCATTCACAACCGTATTTTCAAGGATCCCGACAGTGACCCGGAGCAGGATCTTTACGGAATGATTTCGAATGGCATGGATAATGCCGGATTGCTCGCGCTCATGTATCCGCGACCGGTATTCGTTGCCGCCGCCGTGCTCGATTTTTTTCCCATCGAGGGAGCGGAGAAAACATTCCGCGAAGTGCACCAGCTTTACGCCCGCTTCGGACATGGTGACCGCATCGCTATGACCGAGGGCTATCACGGCCACGAGTACTCCGATGCCAACCAGGAAGCGGCATTCGAGTTCATGGATCATTTCAATAAAATGCCTGCTGTGCGAACTCTCGCACCCGTTCAGCAACTCGAGGGGAAGCAGCTGCAATGCACCTCGACGGGGCAGGTGATGCTGGATACACAAGATGCAAAACCGCTGACCGACTTTATTCGGGACTACTACACCGAGCACCAAGTGCGTCCGGCGGAATCAATTCGGCAGCTCTATCTCGGGAAAGGCTATCCGGGCATTCGTTCGTGGACAGCAGTCCCTTTCGACAATGTGGTACCCGCTGCCGGAACTATTGCATGGGAAAGTGCCGGCACCTCTACTTTCCGAGACATAGCGATCGATCGATATGTCCTGCATCACAGCCACGATCTCCTGATGCCTCTGATCCACATTCACAACACGACGGGTCAAAGCAAGGGCTGGGTGCTGTGGTTCAGCAAAGATGGCAAAGCTGTTGCAAGTGATTGGGCTGAGATCGCTAAGCAGCTCAATGCCGGATACGACCTCATCAGCTTTGATTTTCGCGGGCTCGGCGAAACGCGTATGCGTTACAAGGCGGTCTCTGAGGACGATCCGTCCCTCGCCCTCACGGACGAGTCGCAGGCGTACGCCAATCCACTTTCGAGTGTTCTGGC
>JAICJP010000303.1 GCA_025928375.1 Candidatus Sulfotelmatobacter sp. | reverse complement strand
TGTTCACCTTCAGTTCGGGCACCTTTTGTCCGGAACTGGAGACTTGCACCACGACAGCCTCCGAGGCCGGAGTCAGAGATACGTCGAACCCCTTCGGCGGCACCATCATTCCGAGCGCGGGAGCCTCCGGCTGTTTCGTCAGCAGGACGGCGTTATCAAACATCACTTCCTTGGCCGCCTGGAGTGTTTTCTTCACAGTGGCGTATGACGCCCGGGCATCGGCCTTGATGTACAGCTTGGCAGTTCGGTTGCGAGGGTGCGCCTTCATCTCCTCCGATAGCTGTTCGGCACTCACCGCTTCGGTGCCGAAATACATCTGCCCGGGGGCGGTGACTGCCACGATCCAGGCGTCTTGCTTGTCGGCCTCAGGCATTGGCGTAGCGTTATTGGTTACGGCCATCTGCACGCTCACTCCTTTTTGCAAGGCCGGAGTTTGTGCGAAAGTTTGGGGAACAATTGCTCCCGCTGCGATAACTACTGCACATATATGTCGCAAGTACTTCATAACTAAACTCCTTCTGATCTTCGGACTGGTCTGCTTCGAGCCCATTTATCTATGGTTTTGCTCCACCGAGTGCTGCCGTGGCCAGGCTGCCCCCCAGCCCCATGGTTTCGACGACCGACGACGGGACGATTACCATGGCACCCCGTTCTTTGATGGCTTCGTACAACATGTTCATGGCGCGCAGATGCAATGCTGTCGGATCATTCCGGTAAATGGCCGCCGCCTGCGCAAACTTGTCGGCAATCTCGGTTTCGGCCTGGCCGAGGATATTGCGCGCCTGGCGTTCGCGTTCCGCTTGTGCCTGGCGCGACATGGCGTCCTCGAGAGCCTGAGGAATTTTTACGTCGCGAATCTCCACCGACTGAACCGTAATCCCCCAGGGATTCGTCTTCTCATCCAGAATGCGCTGCAACTCGCGGCCCAGAATTTCACGCTCGGTGATCATCTGCGCCAGTTCGTGACGGCCAATGGATTCGCGCAGCGCCGTCTGTGCGCTCATGTTGATCGCATCGACGAAATTCTCAACTTCCAGGATGCATTTCTCCGCATTCCAGACCATCCAGAAGACGATCGCATCCACGTTCACGGGTACCGTATCGCGAGTCAGCGTGGACTCCGCTGAGACGCTGGCCACGCGCACCCGCTGGTCCACGTACGGGCTCAACGTTTCAAAAATCGGCACGATGTGGCACATCCCCGGACCGCGCAACCCTACGTAGCGGCCCAGGCGCAGCACCGCCACCTTCTCCCACTGGCGCACAACTTTGATGGCGAAAAGGAAGTACAGCCCGACCAGCGCTCCGGAGAACACCGGCCACGGTTGATGTACGGCTTGCGATGCGGCCAGCCCCGCCAGTAGGCATACGATGAACAGCAATACCGCTACTCCGTTCATTCCTTCAATTTGAAGCTTCGGCATAACTACCTCCTGGACGCGTTGGGCATCAAATCGCGCAAGCGTTCGATCAAATCCTCGAGCGCAAGTCCGGCGGCTCCGACTCGCGCCGCGAACTCTCCTGCCAGTTGCGTCAGTTGACGGTCCCGTTCCGCAGAGCTGCGTTCGATTTTCTTATGCGCAATGAACGTTCCGGTACCTTGATGCGTTTCCAGCACGCCTCCCAGTTCAAGCTCCCTGTAGGCGCGCATGACCGTATTGGGATTGATCTGCAGGTCGACCGCTAGTTGCCGTACCGTGGGCAACTGGTCGCCAGATGCCAGGGCGCCAGACGCGATTCCCCCGCGCACCTGGTCGATCAGTTGTCGATAGACCGGCACTCCGCTGTGCAGATCGATCGCAAACTGGAATCGAGATCGCCCGGTCCGTCCCATCTGCACCAGTGTACTATATGACTAGTACAATATGTCAAGTAAAAAAATCAAAGACCGCTCTTCAACTTCGGAAAAAAGAAATTACGTCGAAGTGACCTTCAGCAGACGCACCCTTGACAAGCGCGAATCCGGTCAGATGTATCGTCTGAAAGTGGACGGATTCAATCGCTGATCCAATGCATGTGCCCTAAAGATGGCATTGGACAAAGTTTTTACAATTCCTTTGACCGCCCACAAACAGGGCTCTACGTGAGCTGATATGTTGGCGGCGGTTGTAACCAGTGCCGCGCGGCGAAGTGGGTACTACCGCCGTCGGCCCCCAGGGTTATAAGGCCAAGAAAGCGCAGTTACAGGGACTCGGGAAGCTTGCTTTTCGAGCGCAGGCGGACGTGTGCGACATAAACCAGCACTTCCGCCTTGCAAGCGAGAAGTGTGCCTGGGCTGAGGAAGTGGTCCGTCCTGGACTAGATCTCGTGCGAACGGCGGAGCAACGCCGCGTGCGATGTAAGGAGAACAACTATGGAAAAAATTATGGCATGCGTGCTCGTACTGGGGTTTGCGGGAACCAGCAGTCTCTTGTTGAAAGGTACGGGCGCGAAACCGCAGGTTCGAGCGATCAGCGTTGAGATGGCGGGCGATGCCGCCTACCGCGATGGGCTATTCCTCGGAAAGCTTAACCGTGAAGGAAGACCACACATGCTTGCGCCGGTTGGCCGTTGGTCCACAGAAAAAGACCGGGCTTCCTTCGTGCAGGGTTACCGGCAGGGACTCGATAGCAATAAACGTGACTGACAGGCGCATCCGAAGCGGATTTCTCCCCTGCGAAACGATTGAGAGAGTAATTCAAATCTTCAGTAAGGGGTTCTTCGTATGAAACCGAAAGTGATGTTCTTCAGTTTGGTACTCGTCGCATTGTGCGTGTCGGCTCCCTTTGGCGCCCGAGCCGGAGGCCCAGCGCCCACCGCTACCGGTGCGACCGTGCGCGGAAAGGTGCGCTTCGAAGGCAAAGCGCCTGCGCCCAAGCCGATCAATATGGCCGCTGATCCCAGCTGTATGAAGCCGCACTCCGCCCCGGTAATGTCGCAAGACGTTATGGTCAACGGGGAAGGTGATCTGCAAAACGCGATTGTGTTCGTCTCCGACGGCTTAGGAGACCGCAAGTTCGATCCGCCCACTCAGCCGGCGGTGATTGAACAGAAAGGCTGTCTCTACCAGCCACACGTCATGGCCGTTCGCGCCAATCAGCCTTTGGAACTGGTGAACGACGACTCCACCGCTCACAATATTCATCCCCAGCCCGTCAATAATCGCGAATGGAATAAAGCAGAGCCCCCTGGAACAAAAATGGAAGAGGCCTTCGCGCGCGAGGAAGTCGCCATTCCCGTGAAGTGCAACGTGCATCCCTGGATGAAGAGTTACATCGCGGTCTTCAAGCACCCGTATTTTGCGGTGACCGGAAAAGACGGAAGCTTCGACCTCAGCAATTTGCCCCCGGGAACTTATACCCTCAAGGCTTGGCACGAAAAGCTGGGGACGTCTGTGCAGACCGTGACGATCGGCGCGAACGAAACCAAAGAGCTTAGCTTTACCTTCAAATAGAGCAATCGTTCATTTGGGGATGAAGCCTTTGCGCCGTTGTTCGCTGTAGCGGTGGAGCGCATCCAGGATGATGGGTTGCGCTTCCGCCGCCGGCCGTATGTCATCCACTTCGACCGCCTTGCCTTCCAGCAGCTTGTAGTCCTGGAAGAAGCGGCGCAGCATGATCAGCCGGTGCGGCGGCATCTCCCGGGCTTCGTGGTACGAGTTGAACTCCGGGTCTTCGGTCGCGATGGCAATGATCTTGTGATCCTTTTTCCCGGCGTCGACCATGGTCATCAGACCGATGGTCCGCGCATGAATGATGGTCAATGGCACCACCGTTTCCTGGCAAAGTACCAGCACATCCAAGGGGTCATCGTCTTCCGCCAGAGTCTGCGGAATGAACCCGTAATTGGCGGGATAGTAAACCGCGGAGTAAAGGACGCGATCCAGCCGAATCAGGCCGCTCGATTTATCCAGCTCATACTTCACGCTCGATCCAAATGGAATTTCGATCACGCAGTCGAATTCCTGCGGAAGCTTGCCGCCGGGAGTCACATCGTGCCAGGGATGGATCATAAGCTATCCATTCTAGCGGAGGCTGGTGGGACTCCTCGCCGAGACGTGGGCTCTACGGCGTCAGATGGAACTCACCACGAAGGTTGGCTGCGGAATCCGTTCCTACCCAGATATCGAATTGCTCTGGCTCTACGACCCACTCCTTTTTGACCGGACTCCAGAACTGCAGTTCATCCGGACCTAACTTGAAGTGGAGTGTCTGCTTCTCGCCAGGCGCGAGCGCGATCCGCTGAAAGCCCTTCAGTTGCCGCACGGGCCGGGACGCGCTTCCGGCTCGCTGATGAATGTAGAGTTGTGCGACCGCGTCGCCCGGGCGGTTCCCCGTATTCGTTACGTCCACAGAAACATTCAGGATGGACCCGACTTTAGCTTGTGCCCGATCCACCGCGAGGCTGCTATAAGAAAAGCTCGTATAGCTCAAGCCATAACCGAATGGGTACAGAGGGATGCTGCTGCTGTCCCAGTAACGTGAAGTGAAGTCGGGCGCGTCCTCGGGAGATTGTGTGCGGTTATGGTCGTAGTAAAGAGGCTCTTGCCCGGAATTGCGCGGCCAACTCACGGGCAGATGTCCACCCGGATTGGCATCGCCGAAAAGAATGTCGGCGATTCCATTCCCCGCCTGACTTCCCGAATACCAGGTCTCCAGAATTGCGGGAACATGTTCCGCGGCCCAGGAGATATCAAGAGGGCGCCCATTGACCAACACCAGTACTACGGGCTTGCCTGTCGCGACGACCGCTTCCAGCAGTTCCTCCTGTCCTCCGGAGAGTTTTAGCGAAGAACGGGATGCCGCCTCTCCACTCATGAGCGCGATCTCGCCGAGCACCAGCACGGCGACATCGTTCCGCTTAGCCGTTGCAACTGCGTCGTCCAAGGCTTCACGGGCTTGCTCGGGCGTTTGCTGCTGTTGTTCTTTGACAGGGACGATCGCGACATTTTCGAAGAAGGAGGGAATGTCTCGGCGGATGTTGGGCCCGTGAGCAAACTCCACGTGCACGGCGCCCCCAACTTTGTTCTTGATGCCTTGCAGGATGCTGATAGTCGGGCCAGGTTTCGTCATGGCGCCCCACATGCCCAGCAGGTCCAGTTCGGCGTCGGCTAGCGGACCGATCACAGCGATAGATCGGATCTGCCTTTTGTGGAGCGGCAGCAAGGCCTGCTGGTTGCGTAGCAAAACTACAGAGCGCTCCACTGCCGCGCGGGCCATTTCCTGGCTTTCAGGCGCATTCAACACCTGAGGAATTTGACCTTCGTCCACGAACGGATGCGCGAACAGGCCGAGACGAATTTTCGCTTCCAGTATCGGCAGCACGGCGTCGTCAATCTGCTGCATGGATACTCGTCCTTGTTTCACTTCGTCGGCCAGATACTTTAAATACGTGCCGCTGGCCATGTCCATATCCAGGCCCGCCGAAAATGCCTTCATGGCGGCATCCTGGCCGTCGCGCGCATATCCATGGGTAATCAGGCTATGCACAGCATTGGCATCGCTGACCACGAACCCGCCATAATGCCACGTATCGCGCAAAACATCGTGCAGCAGCCAGCGATTTCCGGTCGCGGGGACGTCGTTCAAGTCCATATAGGCGCTCATGAACGTGCCCACGCCGGCATCG
>JAICJP010000026.1 GCA_025928375.1 Candidatus Sulfotelmatobacter sp. | reverse complement strand
GAGACTGCCGATCGAGTAGTGGAATCGAGAATCGATTGGGAGCACTTTTCCGTGCAGCGGCTGGGGCACTGCACCACCACGCGGCCGTTTCCCATCAGCGTGGATATTACATCCGAGAGCGATGCAGAACAGTCCCCGGCGGAGACCCGGACTGCTTTACTGAAGAGTCTGGATCTCGATGCTCTGTTCCTAGCCGTGGGCGTGGATCGCATCGATTACACAAAGGGGATCCTCGAACGCTTTCTCGCCGTGGAGCGTTTTCTGGAAAAGTATCCCAGGTACCAGGGACAGTTCACACTCATTCAAATTGGCGCGCCCAGCCGCAGCCACCTCAAGCGCTACCACGACCTTAATGCGGAGGTCGAAGTCGAAGCGGGAAGAATCAACTGGCGCTTTCAGAGGGATAAGTGGAAACCAATCGTTTTGCTCAACCGGCAGCACAGCCATAAAGAGATTCGCCCGTACTACAAGGCCGCAGATGTATGTATGGTGACTTCTCTGCACGACGGAATGAATCTGGTGGCCAAGGAGTTCGTGGCCACCCGCGGGGACGAAAGTGGAGTTTTGATCCTGAGCATCTTCACGGGCGCTGCGCACGAGCTGCGCGACGCCTTGCAAGTCAATCCTTACGATATCGATCAGATGGCCGAGGCCATTCGCGCGGGGCTGGAGATGGATCCCGAACAAAAGCAGATGCGCATGCGCAACATGCGTCACACCATCGAGGAGTACAACGTGTACCGGTGGGCCGCCAGTCTAATTACCGCCTTGAGCGAGATCGATGTACAGCATCGGGAAAATGTGCCCAAGGCATCGTTGCCGCGAAGCTCTGCCGCCTGACAATCCAAGGGCAATGCCGGCTCAGAGAAGAGGATCGCGAAGACTTCCAGCCGGCTGCGGAGTCTTGGAGAAGCGCGCCAGCGCAATATCCCAGGCCAGCAAAGCGGTTCCAACTGCTCCCAGGATCTCAAACATGCCGATCTGATGAACAATCAGGCTCAGCACAGCGAATACCAGTAAAAAAGCGCCAACAGGTCTAACCATGCTCAACCTCCTTAGCGAACTAGATGTGGCGAAACCTTCCACAGCGCGGCGAGCGCGCGGGCTGCATCGGTGAGAGCGCGTTTTTCCACTTGTTGCTCTGTGTGCTGCCCAGCGATGGGCTGCGTGCGAGCGGCTATGCGGCGGCTACGGCTTCCACGTTCTGTGACCACCGAGAGCGCACTCTCGAACATTTGCTGCGGGTTGCTGATGGAAGCGGCTTGCAAGGGCTTGGTAGCCATTGTCTTCTTGTCTCCTCGTGATGAACCTATTTAAGCCTTGTGGTATGCGGGAGAACATACAGTGGGCTAGGGATCACGAGGAGAAGTAATACCTGTTCACAATGCGGAGTTATTTTAGGGAGGGATTGCGGAAGTTCATGTAGAACAGCTTGAATCTCGGCTGCCGAGACCTGCCCAAGCGCCCGGCAGCCGAGGTTCACACACTAGCCGGTACGCCTTGTGTCACCTGAGTTCCGCTCATCCTCGTTCACGTTTTCCGAGGGCTTGGCGGGGGATTGGGAGCGGTCCGCCGCGTCTTTCGCAGCTTCCTTGCCCTTACCCCAGGCGTTTTGGACCTTGCCCTCCGCCTGTTTTGCCGCGCCCTTCACTTGCTGTTCAGGGCTATCGGACCACTCACCTGCCTGGCGTTGCACGCGCCCGGCGATATCTTTCACTTTGCCTTCCACTTGATCCTTGTTCATCGTGTCTCCTCCTCTCAAATTAAGAGCAATTGCGACGCGGGTGGACCGTGGTGGCATGCGGAGGTCTGCGCATCACTTCCCGCAGGGATGAGATGTCTGCGCGAGGGGAATGTTTGGCATGCTTTGCGTGGATCTGGAGCGAATCCCGCTCCTATACAGGACTTCTACCCTGAATAATGCGGACGAGTACGGCAATCACCGCAAGCACAAGCAGAATGTGGATAAATCCGCCCAAGGTGTAGGAACTGACCATTCCAAGGAGCCATAAGATCAGTAGCACGACCGCGATCGTCCAGAGCATAGTTGTCGTTTCTCCGCTTTGGATGGCTTGGCCTTGCAGGCTGGCGTGGGCGCATTCCGGGGTCAGCGTAAGCAGAACGTGCGCGCCCGTCTATCCAGCGTACGCTGTAGACACAAAACATATTGGGGCGGACGCTCAGAATACCTGCACGATGCCGTTGCGCACAGCATATCGAGTCAAGTCGGCAACGGAGTGCAGGCCGAGTTTACGCATGAGGTTGGTGCGATGAGTTTCCGCCGTCTTGACGCTCAGGTTGAGGGCGACGGCCACTTCTTTGCTGGTTTTACCCTCCGCCAGCAACTGAATGACTTCGCGCTCGCGCGAGGTCAACACCTCTGTGGAATCATCCCGCTTGAAGCTATGGCCGGTTTTTTCGCGATCAAGAAAACCGTCCAGAACCATCTGGCTGACGCGAGTGGTGAAAAATGTACGCTGGCTTTGTAGGGCCTCCACGGCGGCCACCAGATCACGGCCCGCGTCGGACTTGAGCAGATATCCCCGAGCACCGGCGCGCAAGACTTCACGGACCACATTGTCAGAGTCGTGCATGGTCAGAATCAGGATGGCTACGTCGGGAGCGGTGGCGAGAATCTGGCGAGCCGCTTCGAGCCCGTTGAGATTTGGCATTCCAATATCGAGCAAAACCAGATCAGGTTTAGTAGCAGCTGCAAGTTCGACGGACTCGCGGCCGTCCTTGGCCTCGGCGCAGACTTCCCATCCAGTGTGGCTTTCGAGCACGGCCCGAATTCCGCGCCTGGCGACCTCGTGATCGTCAGCAATGAGAATACGAAGCATTTCTCCCTCCGGGTGCTCAAAAGGAAATGGCCCATTTAGCCCAGGTTTCTACGGTTTTTGCCGAAGCAAACGCGATGCCAAACTCCTACTTGCCTTCCTATAAACGACTTCGCAGGAGATGTTCCCCGGGGGCTCGTGTAAGTTTTTCCGAGGTAGCGAAGCCGCCGTTTGAAGGAGGGCAGAAGTGACATCAGTCCCTCTACACGGAATTTCGCAGGGGATCAGGAAAATCCCTAGTGCAATGGTGAGTCTCTGCTTATTTCGGTAGGCGCTTTTTCTGGTAGCAGCATCAAACCGTTTGCACGGAGGACCCATGGCCTTGGGCAGCACCCCATATCTCCGCTTCGCTATCAGGCTGGCGACGATCGCCGCCGTAGCTGTTGTTTTGCGCTTGCCGTTGCGAGCGCAGGACAATCCAATGGATCTCCCGCCGCGGACCGCGCCGCCGCCGCCTTCGGTGCAGCAAAAAGCTCCAGAGGAACCGCCCGCCAATGGTCAGCCGGCGAGTCCGTCCATCACGCCCGAATCGCCCACCGGTGAGGACAACAGCCGGTTCGTTTTCAAGAAGCAAGTGCAGGAAGTGTTTTTGCACGCGACCGTAGTGGATGAGATGGGGCGCCCAGTCACGACTTTGACCCGCAATGACTTCCAGATTTTTCAAAATGGACAGCCGGAGGCAATCACCTCGTTCGAACGGGAAGATGTGCCGGTTGCAATCGGGATCGTCATCGACAACTCGGGTTCTATGCGGGACAAGCGGGCCCGGGTCAATGAAGCCGTTATGAACCTCATTAAGGCGAGCAATCAGCAGGATGAAGTATTCGTGGTGAACTTCGGCCAGACGCCTTATTTGGACCAGGACTTTACCTCCGACCCGCATTTACTGGAGACGGCGCTACACCAGACTTCGAGCCGCGGGAGTACGGCGCTCTACGACGCGGTGGTGGCTTCCAGCGTACATTTGCGCAACAATCCGCGGCTGAACAAGAAAGTCCTCATCGTGATCACCGACGGGCAAGACAATATGAGCCGGGAAACGCTGCAGGACGCGATGCGAAAACTGCAGTCCAACAAAAGTGCGACCGTGTACGCGATCGGATTAACCGAAGAAGGTATGACCCGCTCAGGGCGCCAGGCATTGCAGGATCTCGCAACGAGTACCGGTGGTGTGGCGTTCTTCCCGCAGAATGCGGATGAGGTGAACGAGATCAGCCGAAACGTGGCTCGCGACATTCGCAGCCAGTACACGATTGCCTACAATCCTGGTCCGAACATTGGAAAGGAATATCAGGCGATTCGCGTGGACGCCCATGCCCCAGGACACACCCATCTGACGGTGCGCACACGCAGCGGGTACTACCCCGGGGAGACGGTGCGGTAGCTGCGGGGATGTTGAATCAGCTCTCTACGCCGCCGTAGGTCCCGCGGGTGTCTTCGGCGGCGGCAGTTCAATCTGGATCAAATTGTTCTTGATGGCATAGACCACCAGGTCGCGGATGGAGTGGAAGCTCAGTTTCCGCATGATATTGCTGCGATGCGTTTCGACCGTCTTGGTGCTGAGATTGAGCAGCGACGCGACTTCCTTGGAACTGTTCCCTTCCGCCAGCAATTGAGTAATCTCGCGCTCGCGGGCAGTCAATGTGGGCAGCTTGGGAGTTTCATTGCGTGCCACCGTCTGGCCCTTCTCCAGAAAGCCCGCAAGGACAAGATCATTGACGCGCGGGGTGAAGAACATGCGCTTGTTCTGCAAAGCCTCAACGGCGGAGACGAGGTCGCGCGCTGCATCCGACTTCAGGACGAAGCCGCGGGCGCCTGCGTCCAGTGCTTCCCGGATCACCTGATCAGAGTCGGTGATCGTCAGGACGATGACCTTGAAGTGCGGATCATGCTGAAGCAGCTGGCGAGTCGTGTCCAAGCCGTTCAGGTTGGGCATCCCGACGTCGACGATGATGACATCCGGATTCAGCTGCAAGGCCTTGTCGATCGCCTCACGGCCATCGCTTGCCTCGCCGCAGACCTCCCAACCCTCATGCTTTTCAAGAAGTGCGCGCAAGCCGCGGCGCACGATTTCGTGGTCGTCTGCTAACAGGATCCTTAGTCTCATGATCGCCCTCTCCAGAGCAAAATGCTCTAACAACCTTAGGTCAGTTCCGGGACGGTGCGGCCGTGCAAGGCCGTAAAGACCCGGTGCTGGCTTACAGCTTCGACAGCGGCGAGCAGGTCCCGCGCGGCATTCGATTTCACTACGTACCCGCGGGCGCCCGCATCCAAAGCCTCGCGCATCATCTGCGGCGAGTCGTGCTGAGTAACGAACAATATTTCCAGTCCAGGCGCCTGGCGCCGCAACAGACGGCATGCCTCCAGGCCATTCATTCGAGGCATTGTCACATCGAGCACCATGACATCAGGATGAAGGTCTTTGGCTTTCTCAATAGCTTCCGCACCATCGGAGGCTTCACCGATAACTTCCCACTCGGAATGACCCTCTAAAAGGGTTTTCAGCCCCTGCCTGACAATGGGGTGATCGTCGACCAGAAGTATGCGAATTGTCATTCTGTTTCAGTTCCTTCGGGGGAAACCGACCAGACGATTCGCCACATATTATCCTGAACTTATCCTGAACGAATGTGACAGCCTGACCAATAACCGGGATTTCCTGCACACACCAACCAGCCGAGAGTTTCGCACCCCTAAGCCAAAACAGAGGCTAACCTCTTGAATTCACAGGTCCAATACAGGGAATCCTGTATTTCCCGGAAAGCATCGTCGGAGTTCAACGATCAACCGCGTTTTCAAGCAGATGGAGCGGCCGAGTTCATGGGAAAATAGGTTTTATCGTGCAAAAGCAGGTCCACCGCTTCGACCACTGAACCTATATCCTGCTTGGCGCACGCACCCCGCACTCCTGCCTCGCGGGCCGCTTCCGACAGCTGAGTGGACAAATGCAGCGTCACCATGAGAATGGGGAGCTTGGGGACGATCTCGGCAATCTGACGGGCGACATCCACGCCATTCAAATCGGGCATTTGATAGTCGAGCACGACGAGGTCCGGAGTAGCCTCCAGCACCTGATGCAAAGCTTCTGCGCCGGTCCTAGCCTCACCACAGACTTTCCAGGATTCCTGCTGCTCCAGAATGGCCCGCAAATAGCGGCGTACGGCGGGATTGTCATCGACGATCAAGATGCGGATCACAGGTATGCTCCTAATGTCGATCTGGCTTGCTCATAGACGCTTGATCGCGCAGGGGAGCGAGATGAGCAGGGTTGGCGCGCTCCGAGGCGAGGTTCATCAACAAACGCCTGATTCGACGTTAGGTGACGGGCAGGGGCCGGGCAATCCAGCGAACCGGGTAGTGCCTTTTGTGTGATCCCCTACGTTCGGAGGCTGGTAACCGGATCACCAGATGCCTTTGTCGCTGCCTGTGAGCTTTTGCTCCAGAGCCGCGGCCGTCGCCAGACCTGGCAAGAGACTGAGCCGAAGGCTGTTGCGGAGATCACCATTCATCAGCAGAGTCTTGAGTTCGCCCGCATACAGGTGGATGGACTGGGGCAGGATCGGAACGCGCAGGAATTGACGTCGGAAACGGACCTTGGCAGCACCGAACTTCGCCGATGCGGTGACCAGGGAAGGCAGTGGAACTCCGTACCCCCGGTACGCTTCCATGTACTCGGAGATGATATTCAGATACGTCGCGATCCCGTCCCAAAGACCAGCCGAAGCGCCCAGGGAGTGGAGGTATTCGAAATCGACAAGATGCTGGTCCAGCAGCGCCGCATTGTCCACGATGTCGCAGAGGCGAATGTAGAAGTGCCGGTACATGCGCTGCAGGGTGCTGATGACGATGCGATCTTCGGGCGCAGGCACGTTGAAAGCGAAGTGTCCCAGGGTTACCGTGCGGGTGCGCGCGGATACGGAACGGGTGACGGCAATCTGTTCTCCCGTCTGGCCGAGTCGTCCGACATGAATTTCCACGAGCTCGGGTAGGCCGGGCAGCACAAAATTCCATTTATTTGCAAGGCGATCGCCCCAGCTGCGGTTATCCACTTTCGCATGGAAAGCCGAGGTCATGACCTGCACTACACGCTCGGGTTCGGCATCGCTGTAGAGATCGAGATCACTGCCCAAATCGGGCCAATGATCCAAAGATTTGATCACGGTCACAGGGCATCCGCTTTGCTGCAGGGCATTACAAATTTCACTCAAAAATGCCAGCGCATGCTGAATTCGCGACCGTTCTTCTTCAGCCGCGACCTGGACCCATTCCGCGGCCTGCCGGTTTCCTTCCACATCGAGGATGGGGCCGAGCGAGTCGAAGGCACGGATGAGAACGTGGTTGGAAGCTGCGAGCGCCCTCAGTTCCTCGAGATCCTCCTGCCGTAGAACGGTGGTAAGCTCTGTCAGCCGAGGCGAAGGAGTCGGAGACGTTCTGATGGCGACGCCGCGGGACGTGCTCGAACCCGCGACGTTATTGCAGACGAGTTCGGAAAGTAACTGGATGCTCTTGCTCGACTCCTGCACAAGCTCCATCGGTAGGACTCCCTGATTGTTCTGGAATGCTGAAAAGCCGTTCCTTGGATGTCACGCTAGAGCTTGAGGTTGCAGGCCGGACTTCACTCGGCGCCTGCAGCGGACGGAACATTCTGGCCGCACTTGGCAAAGTTAAGGCGCTCGATGGCGGTCCCTTCCTCGTAGTCGTTCCAGGTTTCGATCATGACGAAAGGCAGGGGATGAGCCGCATCGAAGTAGCGGTTGTACAGGTGCAGCGTATCTTCGAAAGTCTGTCCGCAGCGCGCCTGCATGTGGCGGTTCAGTCCCCATTTCGCGCCTGAGTCGTCAAAGCCGGGCCAGGCGGCGCCCACCGCAATCTTGTCCGGATGCTTGTTGCGCATGTTTTTGTAGAAGTCGCCCAGGTACTGCTCGCCCCAATTGCTTCCATCGGGCGTCCAGCCCTTGGCGCCAGGCTGTACCCAGGCATAAAGCCCCGCGAAATCGGCAAGATATTTTTGCTGAGGCTCGTCTTTATAGAAGAAATATGGAGACGACTCCCATGATTGGCAGTGTTGAACAATGCGGTCCCAGTCGATGTGGCCATGCTTGGGGAAAATGAAGATCACCGGATGGCCGTTATAGGTCAGATAAGCATTGCGATGCGGAGCTTGCGGCCCGATGTACGCGCTGTAGGCTTTGTCCATCGCGGACATAGCATCGTCCGTGGATTGCGCATCTTCGTCTGCGGACTCGTTGTAAAGAAGGGCGACCTGGAAATGACTCTGGTCGGCCGCTTCCTGCATCAGGGCAAAATTGTGATCGGAAAAAGGCTGGCTCTCTCCGTACCAGTCCACCACGAAACCGGAGATGCCCATGTGGCGTGCCTGCTCGATCTGGTGACGCAGTACATTCGGGTCATAGCTGACGTATCCGACATCCATGTGCACGCGATTTCCAAACCACGGCATATATACGGCCAGGAGCTTGGGCCAGGCATTCGGCGCCTGCAAGTTCTGATGCGGCACGAGGCGCGCTCCGGGCGAGGTACAGCCTGTACCCACCATGAAGCACACAATCGCGACAGCTAGCAGTTTCTTAGACAAAAATAAGCTCCACTCCGCTTGAAGTGAGTTAGATGCCACTCGATCAGAGGGTGGTTGGCGTGGGCGGGATCCCTCAAAAGTGTTGAACTGCCTGGAGTTGTCGCACAACCCAGCGATCGGCACCGGGCGTCATCAGCACCACGTAGTGCACAATCGCGTGCTCGCTGTGGATCGATTTGCTCCCATCCAGCACTTGATAGTCATATTCAGCAGTGTCGTGAAGTTCGATCACGTCGCCTTCGGGCGCGTAGAAGATGGCGTCGACTTTGTGGCTCTGGTTCGAATAGCGCGAGGAGAGGCCGCTCTGTCGCTGCGTGCCCACCTTGTCCTTGAGCGCGGTATTGGCATTGCCTGCAAAAAGTCCGTTCAGCGATTCCATCGAATTTGACTCAAGGGCCTGCGCCAGGTTCGTCCAGGCGAACTTGTAGTCGCGAAGCAGGGCGCGCTGGGTGAGCGGCTCAACCGTTCGCGGCGCGGCCTTGGTGACGTTCAACGTCACCTGAGGCGAGGCGTCCGCCGCCTTGAGATAGCCGGCTGCAAGAGCCAGTGTCACGCAGATCATCGGAATTCGAATTCGCATCATCGACATATTCCTCGCCTACTGTCCGCCTACACGGATCTCATTGCCCATCACCACGCCGGAGGCCGCGGAGATGACAATGGGGCCTTTCGCCGCGATCCGAGCACGCGCCACATCCTGCTTGATAGGGGCATCGACGGTGCTGATCTCGTCGCCGTTTTTCGCCGTGAAGGTGACAATGGTGCCGTCGGGAACGGGATTTCCGGCGCAATCGCGCACCGGATCGGTCTGCACCTCGACGCCCTTTGGCGTGCGCTGGGCTTTGATCTGCAGCCGGCAGGGATCGGAAGCGACCTGCTGAACCACGCGTCTGGCCTGCACGTCATTGAGCGACGCGGCTATCTGCACCGCTCCAGCAGACTTGCCCGAACTGGAGCGAAACCATGCAACACCGTTCTGCGTTTGAACACTGTGCGACGCCAGATTCGAGTCTTTAGAACTGATTTGGAACTGAACTGTTTCCGGCGTAAAGATCAGGTTGCCGAATTCATCGAAAGGGAATGCGACCCCGCTGATCGTGTCGGCCTGGCCGACGGGCGCGCGCGAAGGATGCACCAGGAATGTAAGGCTGGAGGGCTTCCCCGCCGCGACAAAGAAGACGGAACTGCTGCAACTGCTGGCGCAGATGGTGGCGACGTATCGACCAGCACCTTCAATTTGCCGGGCGCTCAGTTGAATTTCCTGGCCGAGCTGCACGTCGCGCTTCAACGCGATGCTGGGGCCCTCGAGATAAAACGTGGCCGATCCGCTCCCGGTGGTCGAGATGGAAGCTGCCTGGCCCGCGACTGCCCCAGACGGTACGCGCACTTCGATGTCCTGCGCCAGGCTCACGCCCGCGAGAGACAGCAGTGCCGCGAGCAGGCCCATCCAGCACAGCGAATTTTTAGGACTTCTGCAGGCTGTATTGATTGACCACGACATGAAAGTTCTGAACCTTCCCTGCAACGGATTTCGGAACTTCTACCGCGAACGGCTGACTCGATTGCGGAAGCAGCGCCTGCTGCACATAGCCATCGGAAACCCAGATTACCTTGCCATTGTTGTCGTAGAAACTGGCGATGACGTGCGGAATATTCACGGTCTCGCCCGTCTGATTCAATAACTCTCCGTGCAGCACCGAACGGCCCTGGGCATCCTGTTCCAGTTTTTGATTCATGACACCAATGACAGGATCGGATGATGCCGGCACTAATGTGGCTTTCACGTCCATGCGGACGTTCTTCACTTTGGCCAGGCTGGCTTTCGGGAAATCGATGCGGTACGGCGATACTTGCTTAGGCAGCAGGATGTGCAGAATCTTGTCAAAACTGCTCTCGTCATCGATGGGATTGCCGGATGCGTCCACCAGAGTGGAGTTGACGTTCACGAATGCCGGAACCGTATCTTCGTTCACCACCTCGCCCATGACTACGGTGCCTTCAGCCGAGTCAATCGCATTCATGGACACGATGCGCACGTGGGGAGAATCGACGTTGTGCGATCCCCACTGATCGCTGGATGTGCCGCTGACCAAATCCCAGCGCAGGTAGTTGACCGGAACGATCTGGGCGGGAACATTGGGCGGCGGAGTCTGATTCCAGACGACCTTCCACTCGTCGCCGCGATGGGCCAATTGGAAGTCGCGCACGTCCTCCACCGGGCCGACCGGGGTGGTCCACTGCATGCGGACACGCATCTGGGCTTCGGAGTTGGTGGCGTGCAGCGGCCGAGCCTCATACTTTTCGAGACTCGAAAACGAGCGGAGCCCTCCATTGGTTCCGGTCCACTCCTGGATGAAGTCGAGCTTGTTGACGGCGTCGCTGGTGCGCTCCACGCTGGCGAAGGCACGATCCCAATTGCGGCGCTGGACGTCTTGCAGGAAATTGGAGAGGGCCTGCTCCGGCGTGGACGCATGCTCGCTGAATCCGGGCAAAGCGGAGCCGGAGGCAATGCCGACCGTCCCGCTGGATCGGCCGAAGGTCGCGCCCAAAAATATCAACAGGACTGTGGCAGCAACCAAGACAATGACAATGGGCAGAGCTCGTTTCATTTGTCTTCCTCGGTTCTATCGCGCTACGTAGTGTCGTTCAGGTTCTTGCATCGGGATCGGCGGCTCGATGGCTCTTCGTGCGCGCCTGGAAGGCAGTAGCACGACCAGGAAGATCGCCAGTATGCTCACCCCGATGGGGAGCGTGCCCCACATCAGGCCCATCCACGCCGGGGGAACGGCGTCGGACTGGATGCGGTGCGCCGGTGGAACATCATCCTTCGACCACTCGGTGATCTCCCCGTTATTGAAAGTTTCCGTCTTTCGATAACCGATAAAGGTCAATAGCGGCTCGTAATAGGAATCGTGAACGAAGATATATTTCAGACCGTAACGGTTCGCGTGTTCGAGCATGGCGCGGAGAGAAGCCATTCCGGCCGAGCCGTAAAACTTCGCATTGGTCAACTGCGCGGAGCCGTAGTGGGTCATTTCCGGCAGCAGGCGCGCAGAGTTGTAATCGCCGTCTACGCTGCTCGCGTCGGTGTAGGTGGAAACTTTAGCGAGGTCGCTACCGAAGCCAAGCGTCAGGTAGCGGTACGAATCATGGCCATCGCGATTGAGAAATGCAACGACGGGCTGCACGTTGATCGTACCCGCGGGACGATACGGATTAGCGTTCAACCACCACAGGGCTGCACCAATAGTGACCACGGCTGCCAGGGACAGGCCAACTGCAGCTTTGGCTCGAAAACGATCGAGCAGCTGGATCGCGAGCAAGCCCACAATCGGCATCGCCATCAGCGTGGCCCAGAAGGTGAAGCGCTCGAAGGTCAAAATCTCGTAGGCGCGGCCCAGAAGCCACCTCGGCAACGGCGTGGTGCCACCCAGCCCGAAAATCATCGTGAGCCAAAACCCGAACAGAAGCGGACGCAGCCGGCGAACGGACGCCCCTCGCCAGAAGATGAATGGCAGCGCCAGGATTAACGCTCCGTACGGAATCAGGAAATAGTTGATACCCGTCGTCGAGTTCAACAGGAAGTTGTTGCGGCTGTCGTGGGGAATGGGGATCTGGTGAATGGGGTGTTGGATCAGAGTCATCCAGTAGGGCAATAGCACTACCCCGACTCCGATTGCGACCACCACTGCGAAGGCGATAGCTCGTCCTGCGACTGTCCCCGTGGCGCCCCGAGTGCGTCCATCGCGGGCATCCAGCAAGGCCACCCAGAGCACAGGAACAGCGAACAGCACTGTGCCAAAAATCAAGGTGACGTGGTGGGCCGCGGCGGCCGCCAGGCTTACAGAGATTCCCTTGAAAAATGCACGCCCAGATCCCTCCTCAGACCATTCGAAGAAATAGGGCAGCGCGTTCAGGTATAAGGCGGCGGAGGCTACCGTCGCCAACTGGCCCGCCTGGTAGACAAGAAACGACAACGCTCCAAGGAAAATGGTCCCCAAAGCGGCATAGGAGGCGGAACGCTCGTCCACCCAGATCTTGGCAAAACGAAAGACGCCCACCGGTAACAGCAAAACCGCCACCAGTTGCACCAGCATATAGGCCATCTTCAGGCCGGCCACGCTGGAGACGATTGCAATCCACTGGTGCGTGAGCGGCGGGTATGTGGTTTGCGAGAAGCCCGCGAACCATTTCTCATTCCAGGGATTAAACCAATGATGTGCGTAGTGGGAAGCGAGAAAAATATGGAAATTCGCGTCAAACGACCCGGACGGCAATTGCATCAGCAACAAAGGTCCGTGGACAGCCAAGGCCACTAGAACAATCGCCAACAGCGGAATTGGACGAGAGTAAGTTTGGTTCGGCGTCATGCGGCGCACACTCCTGTGTGTTAGGCAGCCACATTGGATGGCAGAAACACCCTACAAGGTTTACGGCATTCGCCCCCTGCCGGGCAGGAGAGAAGCAAACCTAGCCCTCAACGTGGCATCTGAAAAGAACCGCAGGAGTTGAGTTGTATGCGGGAGGCCGCTATGCGCGGTCTTCTAAGTCTCTTTACAGAGTGTGGTGATACGTGAAAAGCCGGTTTCCGCTCACGAGCTTTTGCCTTGTCATGCTCCTTGGCTTATCAGGCCGGGGGACTTGCCAGACGTTCGATGTCAACGGCCAGTCTCCCTCCAACTCAAAGCAATCCGCAAATACACAGGGCAGTTCCAGCCAAAGCAATGACTTCAGCTGGGGTTCAGGCATACAGGTGGCGCGACAGGCTCGCGCTGCGCAGGATGCGTTGAAACGGAATGACTTCGCGGGCGCCGTTACTTACGCCGAGCAGGCCGCCAAGTCAGCTCCGCAGAATCCGGAGCTGTGGTTTCTGCTGGGCTACGCCGCCCGGCTGAACGAAAAATATCCGCTATCGATCGACGCATTTAACCGCGGTCTGAAGCTTCAACCCAATTCGGTCCGCGGCCTTGCGGGGCTGGCGCAGACCTACGCCAAGATGGGCCGGACGCAGGAAGCGCAACAGCTTTTGCAGAAGGTGGTCGCGGCCAATCCCAAAGACGCGAACAGCCTGCAGCTCGCCGGGGAATTGACGCTAAACACCGACCCGAAAACAGCTCTACCTCTGCTGCAGCGAGCTGACGCTCTGCAACCTACTGCGCATACCGAACTGTTGATGGCCCACGCGTATGCGCGGCTCGGACAACAGGATCAGTTCACAAAGTATTTGGATCTCGCCAGGAGTCGAGGTCCGCGGGATCCAGAAGTATTACGGGCAGTCGCCAGCCAGTATCGGGACGAAGGCAAGTACGACGAGGCCATCGCGACCTTGCAGGCGCTGCCGACAAAGAATGCCGATGCACAGGCTGAACTGGCTTATACGTATCAGCTGGCGGGAAAACCGCAGGAAGCTGCGGCACTTTATTCGCGCCTGGCAAGGTCTTCGAAGAACAGCACCGGCTTGAACCTGAGCGCGGCTCAGGCGTGGATCAATGCCGGCCGTCCGGACGATGCCAAGGAGTTCCTGGATGCCGCGCGACGCATCGATCCCAACAATTACCGTTTGCACGCCATTCTCGCGGCCCAAGCTCAATCCGAGGACCGCTTGCCTGAAGCCGAGCAAGAGTACAGGCTTGCCTTGCGCAATCTGCCGGCGAGCGTGCCCGAAGGCACGTTGTACCCTATCCAGTTACGCCTGAATCTCTATGAAATCTACGGGCGGGAAGACGACGACGCCCATGCTAAAGAGCAATTGCAGGCAGCATCGAGTGAGATTCAGCAGGTAAAAGTCAGCGATGAGCAGCGGCCCGAGATGCTGCGCCTGCGCGCCGCCGTGGAGTCAGCGTCTGGCGATCTTCAGTCCGCAGACCGTGACTTGAAAGAAGCGCTGTCGCTAGCCCCCAACAACGTGAATTCGCTTATGAGCTTCGGCACGCTGCTTTGGAAGATGGGGCAGAAGGACACGGCACGGCAGACGTTTAACAAGGTTTTGGAACTCGACAAGAATAACCGGCAGGCTCTCTCCGCGCTGGGTTATCTGGCGCGAGATGCCGGAGACAATAAGCTTGCCGAGTCATACTTCCAGCACGCCATTGCGGCACATGCAAAAGACTACGTGTCCTATCTCGCGCTCGGGGATCTGTACACAGCCGAACGGAATTTCGGCAGCGCCGAGAAGAATTATCAGGCGGCCTACCAGCTGATGCCGACCAATCCGTTGATCATCTCCGGAGCTACGAACGCGGCGCTGGAATCGCACAACCTCAACTTGGCGGAACAATGGCTGCAGCGCGCCAACGCCAAGATGAACACCAATGCACAGGTGCAGCGGGAACGCGAGCGATATCTGTTCTTCAAGGGCGATTACGCTGAGTCTGCGAAACTCGGGGAAAGCGTGCTGAGCAAGCTGCCCAGCGACCGCGAGGGCGTGGTGTACCTCGCGTACGACCTGTATTACCTCGGGCGGTACGACGAAGCGTTGGCATTGGTCACGAAGTACGAGCCGATCCTCAAGAATGACAAGGATCTCCCGCTCATTGCGGGAAACGTTTATGCGCATAACGGCGAATTGCAACCGGCGCTGAAAAATTTCAGCCTCGCGCTGGAACGCGATCCAAAGATGGCTACCGGTTACGTGAATCGAGGATTCGTGTTGAACGATCTCAAAGATCCGCGTAAGTCATCGGACGATTTCAGGACGGCATTGAAGCTGCAGCCCGGCTATGGCGAAGCGCACCTTGGGTTAGCGTTCGCAGATTTGCAACTGCATCGTCCGCGTCCGGCTTTGCACGAACTGGATGCCGCGCAAAAGATCCTGGGCAAATCGCACGCCTGGCACCTGGCTCGCGCCGAGGCATTTCGTCAAGGCCAGGATTATCAGCACGCAGCCACGGAGTATCGAACTGCGCTGGCCGAAGATCCCAAGGATGCGACTACGGAACTGGCGTATGCCGATGTTCTGTACCGGATGCGCCATTACTCTGATTCGATCGCGGCGCTGCAGCGAGCTGTTCAGCTTTCCCCGTCCGATCCTTCGATCTACGCTCTGATGGCGCAGGTCCATGCCAAGCAAGGGGACCGTCAAAATGCGCTGCAGGACATCAACTCCGCGGAGCGGCTGGGAAGCAACCGGGTAGAAATCCTCACCGCCACGGGAGATGCATTTCTTACGTTAGGGGATAAGAATGCAGCCATGCAGAGGTTCTCGCGCGCGCTGGAAGTTCCTGCCGGAGACCGCATCGGTATTCGCCTGGCGATCGCGCAGATCTTCATCCGGCAGGGGGATTTCGACGATGCCCGCCGCGAGATCGCGCTGGGATTCGCCGAGTCGCGTCTGTTCCCCGATTCGCCGGTTACGGCGGAGGATTTCACGGACGCCGCGAATCTTTTCCTCTCGATGCACGACTTTGATCTGGCGGAGAATTATTACTTCAAGGCGCAATTGGCGGGCGCGAATAATCGCGGCGTAGCTATCGGCTTGACCAACACCTACCTAGCGGAGGGCGACACGCGAAAGGCTGAGAAAGCTTTGGCGAGTCTCGGCCCGGCCAAGGACTATCGCGACGATTACGACTACATGATGGCCTCAGCCAATCTGTACCGGCAGCGGCAGGACCCTCTGCACTCCCTGGCTGCTTATGCTCAGGCATCGACGGTCGCCGGGGCGGACGATCGCGGGACGGCCGAAATTTCGCAGTACACCGAAGGCGAACAGGCGGGACGGCCGGTGAACGGCGCTCTCAGCCTGGTGCCCGAGGCGAAGTTCGCCCCGGCTCTGGAAGACGTTAACGTATATGCGCTGGACGCGAAGATCCTCAGGGTGAGCAATCCGGCCCTGCTGCCTCCACCACGCCACTCGTATCAGAGCCTCGCCGAATCGCATTACCGGGTAAAGCTTTGGGATCTTCCGGTGATTTCTGGATTCGTAGGCGAGAGCATGACCGCCGGCCGGTTGCTGTTTCCCAGCGTGGGCGTGATTCAGAACAGAAATACCTATGACACCATGGTGAATGGCGGAATCAATCCCATCCTGCACCTGGGATCGGATTCGATCACCTTCAACGGTGGGCTGCAGTTCACGGTTCGCAGGGACAAGATTTCGCCTCGCTTCATGAACCAGGATCTGTTCCGGCAGTTCCTGTACGTCTACACGAGTTCCTTCTTCAACTGGATTTCTTTCACGGGAACGGCGCAGCGCGAAGCCGGGCCCTTTACCGAGCAGAGTCTTCACTCGCGCGACTTGTTCGGAAACATTGAGTTCACGGTGGGACGACCATGGGGCAGCACTTCTCTCATCGCGGGATACACCGCTCGCGACCTGCTGTTCCGGCCATTTGTGGAAGAGTATTTCAGCACGTCGACCTATGGCGGCCTGCAACACAAATTCGGCAATCGACTGACGGTAGCCGGACTCGCCGAGCATCTGCGCTCCTGGCGCGTGCAGAACACACAATACGCGATCGCCCAGGCGCTTCTGCCAGGAGGACGTTTCGACTTGCGCGCCACACGGCATTGGGATGTGCAGGGATCATTTGTGCTCTCGCGAGGGATGGGGTACCACTTTTACGACAACGCCCAGAGCGAAGTGCTGGTGACTTACACACGAGGCTGGCGAGGCAGCGTTAAAGACGGCGACATCAACGTCCCGGTTTCCTTTCCCATGCGCTTTTCTGTAGGCGTGCAGCAGCAGACGTTCTACAACTTCCCCGGATCCACCAGCGTCAACAAGAGCATCCTCTTGCCGGTTGTGCACTTCACGCTGTTCTAGTTCCAACCGCCGAATGGCCGAGACAAAGCAAACCCGACTCAGCGATGCGTCGCGAGCGCCTGGCCCCTCGCAGCGCCGGACCAAGGCGCTTCGCCAAAAACTTCTGGGCGGCAGCCTTACACTCCTGGCGGGCTCCGGGCTGGTGGGGGTCACCAACCTTATCTACAACGTGGTCACGGCCCGCATGCTTGGCCCTACGGGCTTCGCCCATGCGACGGCGGTCTACACGTTGTTAATGCTCGCTTCCGCCATCACACTTTCCTTTCAGGTGGTGTGCGCGAAGTACGTCGCCAGCCGCGAAACGGAGACCGAGAAGGGGGCCATCTTCGCCCGGCTCCACCTGCAGGCGTGGATGGCCGGCATCGCCATCGGGGTTCTCCTGTTTCTTTTCAACCACGCGCTGAATCACTACCTGAACCTCCCCAGTCCGGGCTTGATCACACTGCTCGCGCTGGGAACGGCGTTTTACATTCCTTTGGGAGTGCGGCGCGGATATATCCAGGGAATCCAGGCGTTCCGTTCCCTGGCGCTCAACTTCATGCTGGAGGGCCTGACCCGCCTAGGCGGGGCCTACTTGCTCATGTCTCTGGGCCTCGGGGTCAAAGGGGCGGTGTGGGCGAGTGTCATCGCCGTGATCGCGTCTTATCTGCTGGCGAAGCCGAGTCCAGGATTGCAACTTCGCGCGCGCCGGATTGCGATGCCGTTCGGCGAGGGCGTGCAAGCGATTGTTTTCTTTTCCGGCCAGGTGGTCATCAACAACTTCGACATCGTGCTGGTCAAGCATTTCTTCGATTCGAAAGAAGCGGGTATCTATGCGGCCGTCTCTCTGGTGGGGCGACTGGTGAATATGTGCGCCTGGTCGGTGGTCAACACCATGTTTCCGGTTTCGGCCGGAGCTCGGTCGAGTGATCGCGAAGCCCGCCCCGTTCTTTTCATGTCGCTGTTTCTGGTCTTTTTGATTCTTTCTGTCCTCACCCTGGGCTTATGGGTTATCCCCAGCTTCCTTTGGAGGACGCTGTTTGGTTCTCATTTCGAACTCGCCAATTTCGGCGGATTGGCGCCCTTGCTGATTTTGTACGCGATTACGACCGGCATCTATTCGCTGAGTTCGGTCATGATCACTTACGAGATGTCCCGCAAGATTGCGAACACCAGCTGGATTCAGCTCGCCTTTAGCGGTGCGCTAGTGCTGGGCATCTGCGCCTTTCATCAGAATCTGCGGCAGGTCATCTTCGTGCAGCTGGTGCTCATGATCGTTCTGTTCGTCATGGTAGCGCTACCTCTCTTGCGCAAGGAAATTGCCGTGCCGGAGGACGTGCGAAGCTATCCCGCGCTCGCCATCGCGCGCTCCTTGAGCGAGCATGAAGTAATTGCGGAATTCCTGCGCAGCGAATTCCATCATCCTGAATTCGAGGAATACCGCTCCGATTTTGAGAATCTAGTAGTCCGTCCTGACCTGAACAGCCATCGAGAGAATGCGCTGCGGCGCGCGCTGCTATTTTTGCGCCGGGGAGCCATGTGGCGCGAATTGCCCGAGGACACGCATTGGTTCCAGGTGAAGCTGAATGGAAAGGATCTTGAGCGCATCCGCTTTTTCCCCCGGGCGCAATGGCGCCGGGTGGCGGAAGGAAGCTTCTATCTGACAGATATGATCGAGTGCCTGCGCATGAAATGGCAGGAGTCGCCGCATGACGAGTTCTTCCAGAAGCTGCGCCGGATCAGCGATCCTGTGCGGCAAGGCTCCGTGAATCCAACCGTTTTACTGATCGGGGTGGATGAGCGTAGTCCTCTGACCATTCTGGATGGCAATCACCGCATGGCGGCGGCCATGCTGGCGCAGCCTCCCGCAGCACTGGACACGTTGCAGTTTATCTGCGGCCTCTCGCCGTCGATGACGCGTTGCTGCTGGTACAAAACCAACGTGAACACCCTCTCCCGATATCTGACCAATATCCTGCGGCATATCTTCTACGATCCCGAATCGGATATTGGCCGCTTCATGGAAAAGAGCGGATCCTAAATCAATTTCTCAGGCGACTCTTCAGTGCTGCTGTTCCGGCTGAATGCCGGGCGTGGAGGTATTTGGCGTCTGAGCAGGCTCCTCGACGATGCTGTTATCGCGACGACGCAACGCAACCGGCTCGTTTTGTCTCTGCAGCGTCTGGCGCTCCTGAGACACTCGCGTATCCACTCGTGAGGTATTATCCTCCGCTACCGCGAACAGTTTCTTTCCTTCCGCCGTACGCCGGCTGGCTACTCCGACGACCGCGTTTGCGTCCATGGATTGGCGCGCGTGTTCGTAGTAGAACTGGGCGGTCTCCTGGTCGCCTTCGAGCTCAGACACATACCCAATGTTATTCAGCGTGAACGCATTGTTGGGGTCGAGAGCGTACGCTTTGCGGAAATCTGCATCCGCCGTACGTAGATCGTTGCGATTCACGGCGGATACGCCGCGCAGGTTCAACTCTGCAACTTGTTCACGGAGATCCTGGGCATGCGCCAGATGTTGCCGCAACACCTTTGCGTTCTCTTGCGCCATCTGAGACACAGGCCGTCCCCGCCAACTGCTGTTTGTGGTGACCACTGCCGTTGCATTCGGCTGGGCGGCTAATGCGGCTTCATCGTAGTATTTCAGCGCCTCCTGGTTCTCGCCCTCCATTTCCTTGGCTACACCCATATTGTTCAGGGTGTAAATGTTGCGAGGATCGCTCTTGAGCGCTTGCTGTAAGGCCAGATCGGCTTCGGGTGCGCGTCCTTGCGACAGCAACCGGACTGCTTCTACGTTGGCATGGTTGATCTGCAGCGGCGCGTTGGTCAGGGCCACAGCTTCCTTCATGGGACGGCCTTTGATCTCGGGAGCGCTAGCCAGATCGATGACGGCGTCGCTCGATTGCTCGGCCGCAAGCTGGTAGTAGCGCTGCGCGCGATCGATTTGCCCTTGCAATTCGGAAACGTATCCCAGGTTATTCAGGGTGAAGGCGTCGCCGGGATCATACAGATAAGCTTTGTAGAACAGCTTCTCTGCCTTGGAGAATTTGTGCTTCCGGATCGCTTCTACGCCTTCGCGGTTCAGGCGTTGAACGGGGGTCAGCTTGCTTCGACGCGGGATATTGATCTTTATATCCTTGATATCCTTGATTTCCCCGCCGTGAGCGAAGAGCGATCCTGATGCCGCCAAAGCAATCATCAAGAGAGCACGGGAACACCGGCGTTTCCAGGACATGAATTCTTTCACCTTCCCAGGAAAATTGTGCAATGAAGCTTCTATTGGATGCCGGAGGCAGTCATTTGTTTGCTGAGGACCCGGGTCTGGCAGCGAAACCATTGTCGATTCGAGACTACCTTCTGGGCGCGCAGCAGCATCCAAGAAGACCGTGAAAACCTGTATAAGTCGATCCCTGCTCAAGATCGTGGTTGGCTGTGCATTTTTCACGATCTTGGGCTTCGCTCAAAGCTCGAGCGATCCGGGCGCGGCCATGGTATCTCCACCGGCCGCGAACATCCAACCGGTGGCCATCGAACCGGGCGCCCCCTCGCGCGACGAAAAGGCTGAAGAGAGTGCAATCGTAGCCGACCCGGCAAGCTTAATACCGGATCTACCTCCGGTACCGCGCAAGGACGCCACCCTCATTGGCGGTATCCTCGAGAAACTGGACCGCGTGCGAGATCAGGTGACCGTTCGGGTTTTCGGCGGCGGCCAGATGCGCGTCCTGTTCGACCCCCGAACCCACGTGTATCGTGGCCAGAAAGAAGTCACCATTACTGATCTCAAGCAGGGCGAAAGAATCTACCTCGATACCATTCTCGACGGCAACCAGGTGTTCGCCCGCAATATTCGGCTCAGACCCGAAGCCGCCGCGGGTCAGAGTCAGGGCATCGTGCTGAAGTACACGTCGGACCAAATAACTCTGCGGGATGGGCTTTCTCCTTCCGCAGTGAAGATCCGCCTATCGTCCTCCACGAAAATTCTGCGAGACGGACGGACTGTCTCAGCCAGCACCTTGGTTCCCGGGTCGCTGGTCTCGGTGGATTTCGATTCCGGCGGTAAGGGCAACGACGTGGCGCGGCAGATTTCAATTTTGGCGCTCCCCGGAACCCGTTACACCTTTGTGGGGCAGGTCGTGCACCTGGATTTGCGGGCTGGGCTGCTGGTGCTGAATTCCTCCATCGATCACAAGACTTACGAAATTCATCTCAATCCGCAAGCCACCCCCGACGACAATCTGCAAGCCGGCGCAAATGTGACCATCACTGCCAATTTCGAGAATTCGCAGTATGTCGCCCGCAGCGTAGCCGTCACGCCGGAAGGCAAATAGGACAGACCTCGGCCGCGCAAAGCGCCTCGGCATGTGGTGATAGCTGGAGGAGACACGACTTCACACGCCGCGGAGAAATTCTGAGTGGCAGAGTATAGGGCTTTTGGCTGTCGATCAGGCGGCCTTCAACTGCATTTGGATTTCCTGCTTCTTAACCGCCAGCTCCGCGGCTTTCTTGTCTTCGTTTTCAATCACCGAGTTCACTTCGCCACCCACTAGAATCGCGAAGCCCGTTAAATAAAGCCATACCAGCAGTATGACCAGGGCTCCCAGCGATCCGTAGGTTGCGCTGTAACGGTTGAAGAAGTGGAGGTAGACGCGGAATCCCACGGAAGCGATCAGCCACAGTGTAACTCCGACAGCGGATCCGGGTGTCACCCAGAACCATCTCCGTTCTTTCACGTCCGGCCCGAAATAGTAGACCATGGAGAACGAGAGGAACATCGCCGCGAACGAAACGGGCCACTGCAATACCTTCCACACGACGGCGAAGACGTTTCCCATCCCCACTTGCGCAGCCACGAACTCGCCAATCTTCCCGCCATAGAGCACGAGCACCAGGGCTACAATAATCAATGCCGCGAGCGTCAGCGTCAGGCCGATGATGGTGGCTTTCTGCTTCCACCACGGCCGCGTCTCGGGAGTTCGATAGATCACGTTGAGCGACGTGACCACCGCGCTCATGCCGCCCGAGGCGGCCCACAATGCACCCAGGATGCCGGCGGCAAGCTTGATCCCACTGCTGCTTTTGAAGGTCTGATCAATTACAGAATGAATCAAAGTTGAGGCCGATCCCGGAGCCAGCCGGCCGATCGTTGCAATGATGGTGTCGCGCATTTGCGAACCAGGGCCTGCAACCACCGCTATCAGCGAGACCAGGAAAAGCAGCATGGGGAACAGCGCCAGGAGGAAGTAATACGAGAGCGCAGCCGAGCGCGTCGATAACTCATCCTCACCGATCTTCTTGACCGAAAGCTTGATGAGCTTGAGCGGCGTGAGCCCGCCGAACTTCCATAATGATGGCAGCGGGCTTTTGACGCCGTGATGTTCCGCGACAGATGGCATAAGTCAGGCCGCTCTCGACCGTTCCTTCTTTCCGCTGGAACGTCCGGGATATTGCGTCAGTTCACTGCCGATGGTGATCAATGCTCCCTGGGCGATGAAGAACTTCTTCTGCGGCTCGTCCTTGAAGGCAAGGAATTCCGGCATGGTGGCGACCATTGCCCCGAGGCCCAGGTCAATCTCGCGGCGCGCATGAGGACTGATCACCTTGCGAATGCCTCCGGGACTGTCGCTCAGCAAGGTGACTGCCAGCTTCGCGCCGCCGCAAAGCAACGCTGCTACAGCGGCGCGTTTGTTGTGG
>JAICJP010000124.1 GCA_025928375.1 Candidatus Sulfotelmatobacter sp. | reverse complement strand
GTTTGCGCGCGGACTGCGAGATATCCCAAGTCCTTGTATTTGGCGACCTCGTCGCAGGTTTCTTCGATGTCGCGCCCGTTGGCGTGTCCATAAACCATCACGCCGGTGCGGCTCACGCCGCCAAGCAAGTTGTAAACCGGAGTGTTCAGCGCTTTGCCCTTGATATCCCACAGGGCCATATCGATGGCCGCGATCGCGGTCATGGTCACCGGGCCGCGACGCCAGTACGCGCCGCGATAAAGGCACTGCCACAAGTCTTCCGTCTGAAATGGATCGCGACCGAGGATGCAGGGGACGAGATGATCCTGCAAATAAGAAGCGACGGCCAATTCGCGCCCGTTCAGCGTAGCATCCCCCAGGCCGTAAATCCCTGCGTCGGTATAAATTTTCAAAGTGATGAAGTTTCGTCCGGGGCAGGAGACGAATACTTTGGCGTCGGTAATCTTCAAACCGTTCTCCTCATGCTGAACAACGAGTGTACCGAAAGCTCAAATTCGGCGCACCAAGCCGCGTTCAGTGGCCTCGTTATTGCGGATGAGCAGTAGCGTCAGGATCATGCCTATAAAAGGAATGATCCCGGCGAGAATCACGATGGGATCGAAGGCGTGCGTACCCGTGGCCTGGCGCGCGTCTGATACGTATCCGATAAGTTTGAAAGCAATGATGGTGCCGATGCCGGTGCCAGTTCCTCCAAGGCCACTTACCGACGCGACCGATTCACTGTGGAACAGATCCGAAGGCAGGGTGTTCGCCATGATGGTGAAACCAGCATAGGTAAAGGTGACAAAGGCAAATAGAGTGGCGATGGCATACTCATTGGTGGTAAATATCGTGGGGATGAGCAAGGTCATCCCGAATCCGCCATAGATGATGGGGACCTTGCGGGCCCAGCCTAAGGACATTCCGCGCCGCACTAGATACCCGGAGAGCCATCCGGCAAAGAAACTGCCCAGATCGGCGGCGATGAAGGGAATCCACACAGCGGTGAGACCCGTCTTTAATTCAATTCCTTTTGCCACCAGATAAATCGGGAACCATTCGGTAATAAAGAAAAAGACGGGATCGGTAAAAGTTTTGGCGATGATGGTTCCCCAGGTCTGGGGAATCTTCAGCAGATCGCGCCAGCGGGGGCGCATGCTTCCAGCCTGGGCAGACTCGGCCTCATGCTTGTCGGCGGCTATCATCTCGCGTTCGGATTGGGTGATGCGGCTATGCACTTCAGGTGGGTAATACAACAGTCGCCAGGCAATGAGCCAGAGAAATCCCAATGTGCCGGGGACAGCAACCGCAGGCCGCCAGCCCCAGCGGAAGTAAATCCACAGGACCAGGAAAGGGGCAATGGCTCCGCCAATGGACGATCCGCTATCGAACAGGGCGGTGGCCAAGGCCCGCTCGCGTTTGGGGAACCACTCGGAGACTGCCTTGGTCGCAGCCGGCCAGTTCGCTGACTCTCCCGCGCCCAGCAAAAAGCGGAACGTGGCGAAGCTGTAGAAGCCGCGCGCGAACGAGGTCAGCATCGAAATCACCGAATAGCAAATCACGGTGATCGTGAGCCCGCGACGCGTGCCCACTCGGTCCATGAGGCGTCCGAACACGCTTTGCCCGATCGAGTACGCCACACGAAAGGCAATGGCCAGGTTCGCGTAATCTGAATTGGTCCAGTGATACTGAAGCTTGAGATACGGAGCGAGTAGCGAGAGCGTCTGCCGGTCGATGTAGTTGATGACGGTGGAAGCGAACAGCAGGCCGCCAATCCACCAGCGCAGGTTCGAAATTGGTTTGCGAACTTTCTTCAAATTTCCGCCCGGTTCAACTTAGGCGCCAGTACTTGTACGAAAATCAAGGCCACCAGATACGCCGATCCCGCAACCACAAAGATGGGCAAGTACGAACCCGTGCTTTGCAGGATGTAGCCCACGATTTTGGAGAGCAACATCCCGCTCACCGTGCCCAGTAGAGTGGCAAATCCAACAACCGATGCGACCGCGCTGCGGGGAAACATATCGGAGGTCAGAGTATAAATGTTCGCCGACCAGCCTTGATGCGCGCCCGCGGCGAGCGCCACCAGGAGCACTGCGCTCCAGGGATTCGACGTGCGGCCGGCCAGAACGATGGGGGTGACAGCCAGGGCACAGATCAGCATGGCAATCTTTCGACTCGCGTTGACGCTCCATCCTTCCTTAATGAGGCGGGAGGAAAGCCATCCTCCGGCAACGCTTCCCACACTAGCGCCGCTGTAAATCACAAATAGAGGAAGTGCCATCCCTTTCAAGTCAAGCTTCAAATTGCGGCTAAGAAAGTCAGGCATCCAGAAAAGGTAGACGGACCAGATTGGATCGGTGAAAAATTTCCCCAGGCCAACGGCCCAGGTCTGTCGGAATTTCAACAAAACGCGCCAGGGCACGGTGGGCGCAATCTCCTCGCGATCGCTCTGAATGTAGACCAATTCCTCGGATGACAGTAGTGAACTCTCCTCAGGCTTGCGGTACAGACTGAGAAAAGCGACGATCCAAAGCAGTCCCAATGCGCCCGTACCCAGGAATGCTGCGCGCCATCCGAAACGAAAGGTGATCCAGGGGACGATTAGAGGGGTGACGATTGCGCCGACGTTTGTCCCTGAATTAAAAATGCCGGTGGCGAGCGCACGCTCCTTCTTTGGAAACCATTCGGCAACCGCTTTGATGGAGGCGGGAAAGCTGCCCGATTCTCCAATTCCCAGGCTCAGGCGGGCGATGGCAAACTGAAACACGGATCCTGCGGCCGCATGGGCCATCGCAGAAATGCTCCAGAACAGAACGGCGAAGGAAAATCCTTTGCGAGTGCCGATGCGGTCAATCAGCTTGCCGACTACCAGCAGACTCGCGCCATACGCGAAGGTAAATGCCAGTACGATGTTGCTGTACCCAATCTCGGTCCAGCCGAACTGGGCCTGCAGAGTCGGCTTGAGCAGCCCAATCACCTGCCGGTCCATGTAATTCACCGAAGCCGCGAAGAACAGCAGCCCGCAGATCATCCAACGCACGTTGCCGTGGCTTGGAATGGACGTTTGCTGTGCCGGACTCGATAGGGATGGCCGGGAGTTCAACTGCGCCTCTCGCCCAAACTGATATATTTTTGGGGCAGGTTTCCGGTCACCATTGCGAACTTTTGATGCCCTTCCTGGACAACAATTTTCTGCTCTCCAACGAGACCGCGCGACGACTCTATCACGACTACGCCGAGCCGCAGCCGATCCTCGATTACCATTGCCATCTTCCAGCCAAAGATATTGCCGAAAACCGCCGGTTCGCCAACCTGTTCGAAATCTGGCTTGAAGGGGACCACTATAAATGGCGCGCCATGCGGGCGAACGGTATCCCGGAAAAATACATTACGGGCGATGCCAGTCCGTATGACAAGTTCCTGGCTTGGGCGCGAACCGTGCCCTACACCCTGCGTAATCCTCTATACCAGTGGACGCATCTGGAACTGCAACGATATTTCGAAATTGATGAGTTGCTGGATGAAATCAACGCGCCGGAGATCTGGAAGCGGGCTAATGAAGTGCTGGCCGACCTTGGCTCACATGGCATTCTGGAGAAATTCCAGGTGCAAGTCGTGTGTACTACCGATGACCCGACGGACAATCTTCAGTTCCACCGCATCATTGCAAAATCCAATCTGAAGACGCGGGTGTTTCCCGCGTTCCGTCCCGACAAGGCCCTGGCCATCGGCACGCTCGGCTTTGAAAGCTGGATTGAGCAACTGGGCTGTGCAGCGAACATTGAGATCCGCAACCTCAACGGATTTCTGGATGCTCTGCGGAAACGCCACGACGACTTCCATGCGCTCGGGTGCCGCTTGTCGGACCATGGCCTGGACCATTGTTTCGCCACGCCATGCTCGCAACACGAATGTGCGGCACTCTTCGACAAAGCGCGTATTTCGCAAAGTATCAGCGAGGAGCAGCGGGCGAAGTTCGTTTCTTTCATGATGCTGTTTTTCGCGCAACTGGACTCGGAAAAAGGCTGGACCAAACAGCTTCACCTGGGCGCTCTGCGCAACGTGAACAGCGCCGCCCGCGAGCGCATTGGACCAGACACAGGCTATGACACGGTCGGAGATTTTCCCCAAATCAGGCCGCTGGCTGCCTACCTCGACCTGCTCGCGCAAGAGAATGCGTTGCCGCGCATGATTCTGTACAACGTAAATCCTGCCGATACCTTCTCTTTCGCCACACTTACGGGCTGTTATCAGGAAGGCGATCAGCCAGGAAAGATCCAGTACGGGAGCGCGTGGTGGTTCCTCGATCAGAAGGAAGGAATTACGGCCCAGATTAACGCGCTTTCCAATGTGGGGCTGCTCTCGCGCTTTATCGGCATGGTGACAGATTCGCGTTCTTTCATGTCGTATCCGCGCCACGAATATTTCCGCCGGGTTCTATGCGATCTGGTTGGCCGTGATGTCGCCAGCGGCGAACTGCCCCAGGATGAAAGCCTTCTGCGCCGCTTGATTGAAGACATCTGCTACCGAAATGCCCGTCATTATTTGCAACTGCCGGGGTGAGCAAGGCTGGTTTCTTCAGCGTCTCTGTTACAGGCCCAACTGCGCCTTCCACTCGCCAGCTGCCAACATCACAACTGTTATGTTCTGATCGTTTATCAATTCAGATCATTTTCCGATTGCGGACACTGGTACACTTTTTTCTGCTCCCGCCACACTTGGCGCTGCCAGACGTCAGTACGTGAGTCTCGAGGTCACCTGATGATCACAAAGAAGCGACAGGTTCTTAGGGTTCCCGGTCTTTGCCGCCGTGAGCAAATGAGAATCGCGCGGGATCGGAAAACCGTGCCGGAGCGCCGTGGACGATTTCGGCGACCAGAGCCAGGGACTGTAGCGTGCGCGGGCCAAGCTTTTCCAGCAGCAACAACGAAGCGAAGTCAGAGAATTCCCGCTCGTGGGCAACCGCCAACACTGCCCCGAGCCGCTTCAGATCGACATTGCGGGAGCGCACTTCGTGGTGAGCCGGCAGCACCAGCCGGCGGATCGTGTCGACATTTTTTTCCGGGCTCTCCTGCGCGGTTGCGAGTATGGCGTTCTGCGCCGCCTCTGATCGCGCATCGACCAGGTTCAGGATCGTACCCTGGTGCTCGCCAACAATGGCACTGTGCGGCTCGCTCGTGAAGTCGCGCACAGTCGCCGAATGCCAGTGATAACGCCGGGCCATGGCGTTGTCAGCGTTCATGCCCTGCTGGACGACACTCCATTCACCGTCCGTTGTAACCACGAAACCGTGAAGGTAAAGCTGGAATCCGTCCTGGATCGCGTTATTGTCGACCCGCGCCGTCAGGCGGCTGCTGCGCACCAGCGAATCCCCCTGCAGCCCAGTCTTTTCAGCGTATTGCCACAGCTCTTGCGGAGTTTTTCGCGAGTGCCGTCCCCGGCCGCCGCAGACGAAAAGGCCTAACTCATCGGAACGTGAATTCAGCCCGCGTTTCAGCGCGCCCAGGACGGACGTCGTTATACCGGAGGAGTGCCAATCCATTCCCATCACGGTTCCGAAAGCCTGGAACCAGAACGGATCAGAAAGTTTGCTGAGGAACGCACTTCTGCCGTAGTGATGAATCACGTTTTCGGCGATCGCCGTGCCCAGCCGAGTCACTCGCTCCGCGAGCCAACGAGGTACGCTGCCCCGTGCAGCGGAAGGTCGGCAGAGCCAGAACGCTTCATGCCTAAATTGTAGCTTCCAACAAAGTTCGTTGCGAACATTCCCACGTCTCGCAATATCGGCGAGACGTCGGGCACACCGTGCTGCCCTGGGCCATCAGCCCCAGCGCGGCTGCTCGTCAAGGCCGATGCCGAGCGCAGTTTTTCCCACCACTTCGTGCGTGAGAAACGAATTCGCCGGATGAATCCTTCCCAGACGCGCATCGCGCAGCAGGCGTTCGTATCCTGCCGAGCGGAAAATCCCTTGGCCGCCCACAATGTCGAGCCCGGTGTCGACCACCCGCCAGGACCCCTCGACCGCGCAGTACTTTGCCGCAAAAATCTTCATCGGCCATTCGGCGCCGTGATCCACGCCGTTTGACCAGTCCTCAGCGACGCGCTCGATATGCGGACCAATGGACTCAAGATCGATCACCATCTGCGCAATGGCGTGTTGCACCTCGGGGTGGTAAGCCATGGTGCGCGTGAGTGCGAGCGAACCCTTGCTCTTGGCCGAAGCAATGCTCTTGTCCAAAGCTCGCCGGGCTAGGCCGTAATAAATGTTGGCAAAGCCCATCAGCGCCCAGGCAAAGATCGAGAGCACAAATGCGTCGATGCCTGCACCCCCGGCCGGTACTACCCTCGCGACATATCGGTCGGGAATGAATGCGTTTTCCAGCACCGTGTCATCGCTACGCGTGGCGCGCATGCCAAGAACGTCCCACGTTTCCTTGATGATGTACCCACGATTATCGCGCGGCATAAATGCGTGGACGATTTTCGGATGCTCAGGGTCGCTCGTGTCCATTCCGTGCAGGCCGAAACGCGTCCACACTGGCGTCAGGCTGCCAAACTGCTTGCGCCCCGTGAAGCGATAGCCTCCCTCGACGCGCTCTGCCTTGGAAGTGGAGAGCAGCACTGGAATGTCATTGCCGCTCTCGGCGTGGCCGGCCGCGAAGATCTCGCCGGCGGCCGCATCCCGCAGCATCCATTCCAGGGATGTATCTCCCCGACGCCAGAGATCGGCGGCAATTCCGATCCAATACAGATGCATATTCACCGCCAGCGCAGTCGCCGGAGCATAGTAGGCCAGCCGGCGCTGCTGGCAGCACATCTCGGCCAAACTCAAGCCGCCTCCCCCAAATTCTTTCGGGACGGGCAGTACCAAATACTTCGCAGCGCGAAGTTCTTCGAAGTCCTGATCGAAGAAACGATTTTCCCGGTCGTAGGTGGCGACTCGGGACTCGAAGCGAGAAAGCATTTCGTCGGTCAAAACACTTTCCGGCGACAGTTGGTTCGCGGGCTGTCCTGTTGCGGTGGACTCGCCACCGTCGCACGATAACTTGGGAAGGCTCACTTCCGGGATCGTCGCCATACGTTTCTCCCCCTGATTCAATTCAGATTCGGGCTATTCTACAGCGCAATTGCAACTGGGCAGCGGGTGACTATGGCCGCCCAGTTGCCGGTTCGCAGGTTAGGGCCGTGCTTCGTACACGATGTTGAAGGGGGTCTCAGTCGCCCGTCGAAAGCGGCTGAAGCCGGCCGACGTGACAACCTCGCGAATTCGTTTCTCCCCCGCCTGCGCGCCCAGGCAGAGCGCCACTTCCTGGGATCTGGAGCAAGGAGTGCACAGCAGGGTGGAGAACGAGTAGTAGACCCGTCCCACGGGATTCAGATTGTCTTTCAATTGATCGTTGGCAAAGGGCTCAACGATCATCCATGTCCCGTCTTTTGCCAGGGAGCTCCGGACGTGCGCGGCCGCACCCACCGGGTCCCCCATATCGTGGAGGCAGTCGAAGACCGCCACGAAATCGTAGTCTTTGCCGGGGAAATTTTTGGCTTTCGCCACCTCAAAGCTGACCCGTTCGCCTAAGCCTCGCCCTTTGGCGGCTTCGCGCGCTGCCTCGATGGACTTGTCGTGATAGTCGAATCCAAAAAATCGCGACTTGGGAAACGCCTTGGCCATCAGCAGGGTGGATGCCCCTTTTCCGCATCCCACGTCGGCCACGCGGGCTCCCGCTTCCAGCTTCTGTCTTACGTCGCTCAGTGCAGGGATCCACGAGCTGACGAGATTGGCGGCGTATCCCGGACGGAAGAACTTTTCGCAGCCGTGAAAAACGCCGTCATCGTGCTCGTGCCAGCCCATTCCCGCCCCTGTGCGGAAGGATTCTGCGATGCGTGGCACGGCAGCCAGGGAACCCAGCGCCAGCTCAAACGCACCCGGCAGGTACGCCGGGCTGTCCTCCTGGGCGAGGGTGAAAGACTGTTCTTCGTTCAACCCGAACTTGTTAGTCAACGCGTCGTACGTGATATAACCGCCGGCCGCCTGAGAAGCCAGCCATTCACGCAGATAGCGCTCATCGGTGCCGGTCTTGGCCGCCAGCTCCGCTGGGCTCATGGGGCCTGCAGCCAGTGCCTTATAAAGGCCCAGCTTTTCCCCGATCACGACCATCCCGGCGTGAACCGAGGCCCCGAGATCGGTCACGAATTGCCCGATGAAAGCGTTCAGTTTGTTCATATCCAGAGCAGGAACCTGCGCTGTACTCATTGGAAATATCTCCTCTTCGCGGAGCGGTTGTCCGTTCCCACGGTAGTTTGCGGCTTCTTCTCGCCGCTGCGGCTTTGCTAGAATTCTCAGTACCCGGTCTCTCGCGGCGGCTGTGGGGCTGCCGGGGGACCCTGGAACTTGAGAATCTCGCCTGCCACAGTCAACTTAGCAACGGTGGGTAGACGGCGTAACGAAGCAATCACGAAGAAACGCCGAAAAAGAATCGACAAGCCGGCAACTTAGCGGCGGTGGGAGCACTGTGGAATCGATCCCCTCAGCGTATTACTTCGGCGAGTTCACGCTGGACGTGGGGAAGGGCTGTGTTCTCAAGGGGCAAGAGGAAATCAAGCTTCGCCCCAAGGTTTTTGAGGCTCTGCAATACTTCGTCCAGAACTCCGGCCGCCTCATCGGGAAACAGGAACTAATCCAGGCAATCTGGCCCGACAGCTTCGTCACCGACGATTCGCTGGTGCAGTGTACGGTCGAACTGCGCCGAGCGCTCGATGACCGTGAGCAACAACTGCTGAAAACGGTGCCGCGACGCGGGTACGTGTTCACCGCAGACGTTACTCAATCCAAGGGGGAGCCTACAGCCCCCCTCGATAGTGAGCTTCTCGATTCGACACCAGAGCGGGAATCACGAGTCGGAAAGCAGGGCGGCAGGCTCATCGATCTACCAACTCCCCGAACTTCGCTCATCGGCCGCGAACAGGAAGTAGGGAAGGCCGCTGAGTTTCTGCTCGATCCCAACATCCGTCTCGTGACCCTTACTGGCCCTGGCGGCGCGGGCAAGACCCGGCTAGCCATCGCCGCAGCCGCGACGGTCGCCTCCGCATTCCCCGGCGGAGTTCGCTTCGTTGGGCTTGCTTCTGTGACGCAACCGGATCTGGTGGCAACCGCGCTCACAAAGGCGCTCGACATCCAGCAGGTCGCCAATCGGACGCTTCCGCAGCTTCTCGCTGACTACCTGCAGGAATTAGGGCCATTTCTCTTTGTACTCGACAACTTCGAGCAGGTGCTGCCAGCTGGGAGAGTCGTTGCTGAAATCCTGGCCCCCTGCCCCACCCTCAAGGTCCTGGTCACCAGCCGCGAATGTCTGCGGATCTACGGAGAGCAGGAATTTCCCGTGGCGCCCCTGGAGGAGGACTCTGCCGTCCAGTTGTTTGTCCAACGCGCTACCGCGGTACGCCCGACATTCGCCCTCAACCTGGAAAATTCAGACGCGATCCGGGAAATCTGCCGCCGTCTCGACGGGTTGCCCCTGGCCATCGAACTGGCTGCGGCGCGAACCAAGCTACTCTCGCCCAGCGCCATCCTGGAGCGGTTGCAAAGCCGCCTCCAGTTGCTGACCGGCGGACCGCTCGACTTGCCCACACGACAGCAGACACTTCGTAACACCATCGATTGGAGCCACGAACTCCTGAATGAGGCGGAGCAGAAACTGTTCCGCCGTTTTGCCGTATTCATCGGCGGAGGCACTCTGGAAGCCGCCGAAGCCATTTGTAATACAGGCCGCGATCTGGGCATGGATCTGTTCGACGGCCTTTCGTCTCTGGTAGATAAAAACCTGGTTCACCATGCGGAGCGGCCCGGTTCCGACGCCCGCTTCACCATGCTGGAAACCATTCGCGAGTACGCTCTCGAACGTCTGGCAGCCAGCGGGGAAGAGGCGGCAACTCGTCGTGCTCATGCCGCTTATTGCCTGGTGCTCGCCGAAGAGGGCAACCCCGAACTGAGTTCCGCCGAACGCAGCCTGTGGCTGTCGCGCTGTGATCTCGAAATCGATAACTTTCGTTCCGCCCTGGATTGGCTATTCGCCAACCAGGATCTCGACTGGGCTCTGCGCCTGTGCATGGCTCTGTTCCGATTTTGGGATATGCGCGAACATCTTATCGAGGGCCGGGCCTGGCTGGAGACCATGCTCCGGCTTGCCGGTTCGGAATATCCCAAACAGCGGGCCAAGCTGTGCATCTTTCTTGGTGCCTTATCGACCGCCCATGGTGACTTTCCAGCAGCGGAACGGTTTCTCGAACAGAGCCTTGCACTCTACACGCACTTGCAGGATCAGTGGGGAATCGCGGCTTCTTTGAATGCTCTGGGAGTCTCGGGCCGGGATCGCGGGGACTATGTTGCGGCGCAGAATCTTTTTGAGCGCAGCTTGGCTTGCTGGCGCACTTTGCCCGATCGATTGGCAATGGCGCGGTGCCTCCACAATCTAGCGAATGTGGCGAAGATCCGTGGCGACTATCCACGCGCTCAGATTGCCTTGGCGGAAGCGACGGAAATTTTCCAGGAAGTCGGAGATCCCAGCGGCGCCGCCTGGTCTATGAATCAGCAGGGCGACATCGAACGCGAACAGGGCAACCTGGACATTGCTCGCGACTTCTACCAAGGCGCGCTCAGGGCGTTTCGGGCAGCCACAGACCGGTGGGGCTCGGCCCGCTCACTGGCGGACTTGGGTTACGTTTGCTGCCAACAAAAAGATTATGAAGCGGCACACGCTGCCTACCGGGAATCTCTGGAAGTGTTCTCGCAGTTGGGTCACAGGCGCGGCATGGCACGCGCACTGGAAGGCTTCGCCTGTTTGGCTGCCGCGCGAGGCGACCCGGCCCGCGCCCTGAAACTGGCATCAGCGGCCACTCACCTCCGCCAACTGATCAGCGCTCCCCTGCCTCTGGCAGAGCAATCCAAACTCGATCAGACGCTGTCATCATCCTGGGAATTGCTGGGTGATGCCGAAGGGAAAGCCGCCTGGGCAGAAGGATCCGCCATCGGGATCGAGAGGGCGATCGAGTACTCCCTGCAGGAAAGTTAGTGGACTATCTCAGGTTGACCGGATCAATCAACCGGCGCACCGCGGAAACGCGATCGGCCGGAATCCCCACGCGGCGAGCGTGTTCCCGTATGCTGCCTTCGTCGGGCGCCAGGTACACGCAATACACCTTGTCTTCGGTGACGTAACTGTGAAGCCACTGGATCTGCGGCCCCATCCCGTCGAGAGCTTCCAGAGAACGCAACGAAACTTCCCGTAGCTGCGCCTCCGACAGCGATCCCGCCCCTTTAATTTCTCGTTCGATGACAAACTGCGGCATGATTTTGAGAAGTTTACCACGAAAGAGTATGCGGTTTCGTCACCTGCAATCGCCGATGGAACTCACATTCGAGGAACCACGAGGAAGGTGTTGGAGGCGCGGGTCGGAATCGAACCGACGCATAAAGGTTTTGCAGACCTCTCCCTTACCACTTGGGTACCGCGCCCCTGCTCAATTCACCAGCGTTCCGAAAATATCGCGGAGCACGAGCAACTTGGCAACAAAATTCTGGAGCGGGAGACGGGATTTGAACCCGCGACTTCGACCTTGGCAAGGTCGCACTCTACCACTGAGTTACTCCCGCTCG